>JAHHTX010000035.1 GCA_020024255.1 Anaerotignum sp. | reverse complement strand
ATGAAAAGGTGTGTTATTATGAAAAAAATGAACTTCTGTTTTTATATATTGTGCAGCATTTTCTTTTTGAGTGCTTGTACTGCAGAAACAAAAACAGATTATCTTCGTGAAGTTGTAACAGATAAACAGACGATTCTTACAAGTGATGCCTCTCCTAACAAACGAATCCCTGCAAAAATAGACATTATCCATATTCTGCAGGCATTAAACATAGATGTTGAAAAAGATGATTATGAGTTTCAATTTAAACCAGGTAATAATCTTGTTTACCATATGAAAGCAAAGGATAAAAAGAATCCTGATTTCAATGTTTACAGCTTTGACGGTTTTATATTACTTACCTGTGACCGTAATGATTTGGAAGAACTGTACGAAAAAGAAATGAACGACAATACAGAATATGACCCCATTTCATGGGGCACTTGTATTGGATACTACAATATAGGAAAAGCCGCTATACCGGAAGATGATACAGAAAGCATTGCAAAAGTAGAAACATATCTGATGCAGATTTTACCAAATCTATATTTAGAGGATTATGAAAGACAGATTACACACGGAGATGCTGGTACTACCGATTTTTCCTATTATGCCAAAGATAGAGATGCAGATTCAAAGGAGAACTTTCCGGATTTATTCTGGTCATCTAGTATGAATAGCCCATATATATTTATTTCTATTTATAGCCGAGAAAAATTAGATGAACTTCTTGGACTAGAAAAATAAAGGAGAGATTATAATGAAAAAAAGAATGGCGATGGTTGCAGCTGTCTGTATGGCACTAGCAAATACCATACCTGTTCTTGCTGACCAACCAAAAGCAATTGGTAAAACTTCGGTTGTGCATACGGTTGTCAAGATTGATGGAGCTTCTATTGCTGCTTGCCCTTATAATGGATATATATATGTTGCAGCAGAGGACTTACAAACCTGTGGTTTTTCTGTAAAAGAAGATCTTAGCAGGAATTTACTGTTTCTTACCGTGCCAAAAGATAGAACAGTTACAGCTGCTTCCAAAAGTGCAGTCGTATTTTCTGAAAAAGAAGATGTATATGCAACGGATACACAGATTTTGTTTGACGGTCTTTCTATCTATAGGAATGAAAAAGTACCTACAGCAATTCGTGTAAAGGGAAAGACAATGATTCTGCTGCGTATGATAGGAGAATACTTTGGTACATTGCATTGGAATCCCTCCACAAAAGTGGCAGAACTTTCCCTAGATGATCCGACACTGCCAAAGTCTTTGACTTTTCAGAAAAAAGAAAATGCAGAAGATATTTTGTTATGGACAGCCGATGACAAGGAGCTGCAGCTTCTCTTGGGAGAGAAGAATACAGTGATTTTGAGAGATAAAGAACGGGATACTGTTTTTTCATATCCATGGAAAAATTCTATTCATGGTGTGCCAGAAATTTATTATCATGATTTCGACCAAGATGGAGAAAAAGAAATTTTAATGGAAAATCTATCATACTTTGGCTCAGGAACCGGAACAAGCAATATTTATTTTTTTGATTTTCGGGAAGGTAAACCAAAAGGTATTGAAATAAAAGATGAGGATATACAAAAATATATGACAGAAAATATCTCTTTTACATCAGATGCAAAACGAAATGTGTTAACCATACGCTGCCAGCAAGATGTGTATACCATTCCTCTGGAAGATGGGGCAGTATTGGAACGTATACATTTTGCAAAAAAATCTCTGTTTGTACAAGATGATAAATTATTTCTTACTGTCCCGATTGAAGTGGAATATGAAAAAAGAGCACCTATTTATACAGGATATGATGCGATACTACAGTTGAAGTATGAAAAAGATTTCAGATATGCTTTTCAATCCATTGCAATACAACGTACATCAGAAGAATAATGTTTAAATCAACTGTTGCACAAGGACATTTTATATTGGATTTGTTAACGAGAATAAAGTTGTAAATCTCTTTAAGGCACTTGCAGATTATTTTTATAAAAAGATAACAAAAACAAAAGAGAAACAAAACCAAAATAAAAGGGGGAGAGTATCATGAAAAAAAGAATTGTTGCACTTACAGTCGCCTGTATGGTACTGGCAAACACCATACCTGCACTTGCCTATCAGCCAAAAATCATTGGTAAGGTTTTATCTACGGATATTGTTGCTTATGTTGATGATCAGCCGATTCGTTCTTACAACTACCAAGACCATACCTATATAATGGCAGAAGACTTACGAAACTATGGTTTTAAAGTGGATTGGAATGGGAAGGCAAGAACCCTTAACATCACTTTACCGGCAGAAAGAACCGTAAAACGACTTTCTTATGAAGAAGAAACAGAGTTGGAAAAACGAGATACACCAGGCAAGAAACGATTTGACGTGTACCAGACTGATATTCAAGTGCTTTTTGATGGAAAACCTATTCCCAATGAAGATAATATCAAAACATCTGTAAATGTAAATGGCAATACATTGGTTTTGCTCAGCACGCTGAAACATTTTGGAGAGGTAAAATGGGATGCAGAACGTAGAACTTCATCTCTTTATACCACTGGAAAAATATGTGCAACAGATTTTGGTCTAAAATACCAAGAAACAGAGCATATTGCGTTGAATCACTATTGGTTTAGGTTATGCGATGGTCAACATGTTTTTGATAACCCTGCATATGGCAATGAAAGAGAATACCAAAAAAGAGAAGCATTACAATTGGGTATGATTGGCGGAATAACGGTTGGTTATTCATCGCTTAAAGAAGATGATGTACATGATAACAAGTCTGTTTACTATATACTGGTAGATAAAAATTTTAGAGATACTTTCCAAATAGCGTTTACACAGCATGATGACAATAAACTGCAGCTGAACTCTGGTCTGCATAAAGATTTTATTGGCATCACAAATGCAGATGCTATTGTTACCCAACAACAAGATACTGTCTACAAAACAAACTTATCTTTGTACCAAAATGGTCGGATTTTAGAAATGCCAGACTTCCCAACTTTTTTAAGTATCAATCATGAATTGTATATCAATTCCGCCTTGTTAGAAGAAGTCTTGGATATGAAAGTAAATGATGATCCTGAGTATTGTGGTTGGAATATTGTTTTTACAAAATAAGAAAGAAGATGATTTTATGAAGACGAAATGGAAAAACCTGATATCTCTTGTATCTGCATTTGCTATGTTTTTTACAACTAATATAACTGTATTTACTACAACTACAGACACTGCCGTTAATCCATTAGATACTGGAAAAGAGATTCTTTATTATTTATTCTGGACTGAGGATAACAAGTTAAAAACAGATGTTGATAACTTACAGCAAGAACTTTCTTTAACTGATAATCAGATTGAATCTTTAAAACAATTAGGTCTAAAAGAACATAACGCTTATCAAAACTTTAAAAAAAATTATGCTGCTGATACTCCATCTGATATAAATTTGTTTAATTTAGAGGTGGAAAAAAATATTGTAACAAACAATCAAATGATTCAAGAGATTTTAGGAAATAAAACCAAAGACTTTAGGAATTGGATGAATGAGTGGTGGGAAAATGAACGACAATATCGAACAGGTTGAAACTATGAAAAAATGTCAGTAAATAAGATCTTCTATGATAATGTTAGGCGAAAGGTTTGAGTAAAATCAGCTTTTCGCCTTTGTTTTATATATACCGATTATATACCGATTACGAAATTGCATATCAAGAGCGAGCAGAAAATCCGCCCGTCTTTCTGCCTTTTTTATTCTTCTGGTAAGTGTCCTTTATACATGATGCTCAGCCCCCCATAGACTAGTGCCCCGTTTCGGATTGTTGTTGTCCATTTTTCTATCACTCGCTCACTTGATGAATAATAATCTTTGCTATTCTATTTTAGGAAATGCTGCAGCAATCGCTTCTTTGATACCGGTAAACCCATCTGCACAGATAATCAGGATATTTTTTACACAACGATTTTTTAATTCGTTTAAAACAGAGAGCCAATATTTTGAACTTTCATTTTCTCCAATACTGATGGTAAGGACTCCCTTCTTACCTTCTGCACTAATCCCAAAAATCACATACCTGCAAGTGGTGAATGATATTGCACTTTCCTTCTGTCATTTGTCCTCTGCAGCTATGCTAATAATATCCTCATAAAAAACATTTGCATTTGAAATTCCTCCTTTTTGTTTAAATAAAAAAATTTTATCCCATTTCATTCTGCTTTTTCCCTTCTGTTTTTGTCTTCTGTTGCATATACTGTTTCCAAAACAAGACTGGAGTGTTTTCATGCAAATTCCAAATGTAAAATATCTGCAAACTGAAACAGGACAATATGCCTGTTTTTATCAAGAAAACCGCACTATCTTTTATCGCACCTCCACAGAAACAGGATGGTCTACACCCATTTCCGCTGCCACGCACGTTCTCCCTATGTTTTCTCTGTGTCAATATGATAGGCATACCTATCTGCTTTACACCACAGAGGCAGGGGAATTGGTTCTTTCCGCTTCGGCTGACCTGTCCCATTGGACGCCCCGAACCCTGTACCACAATGCAGGAACTTCTCCCGTAAAATACTTTATGATTCCGCAGAAAGATGCTTTCCACGTCATTTACCACACTCCTGCGGAGCAAAATGGAGTACAAAATCTCATGTACAGTGTTTTTCGACAGGGGCAATGGCAAACCCCCTACTGCATTGACTGTTTTCTTCCTTTACAGCAGGAAATTTTTCGAGCAAGACGTCTTGGAAATGACCATATCATTTTGTACTACCGCAGTGGCAGAAATACCATCTGTGCAAGAGAAATGCTGCTTTCACCTTTTACCATTGGCAGTGCTGCCCCCTTAATCCAAACAGGTCTGCCTTGTGTCGATTTTTCCATTCTGCATGATGCAGAAAAAATGCACATTCTTTATGTGGTCAGAAATATGTTTCGCACACAGGTACTCTACCGATTCAAACAAAGCACCGCCATCAGCAACCCACGGCTATTATGGGAGGGTAGTAACTGCAACAGTTGTCTGCTTCATGCTGATGCAAAACGTTTGACACTGTTCTGGACAGCGTCAGGGCAGACCTTCCGTTGTGTTTCCGAAAACAATGGGTATCTCTTTGGTCCCATTGAGCAGTGTACCATGCCCCTGCCACCCTATAGCATAAAAGGTGAATTGATTTCCGCAGGCAATTTCTTCGGCAATGCTGCCGAACTCTTTGGTGATAGAGAACGTGGTTTTCTGCCTGCCACTCTGCCTGTTGTTCCTGATACATCTGGGCAATCCGCTACACCGCCTGTACAGACACCCCAAACCCCACCGATTGGGAAAGATGCCTTTTCATCTGCATCTGCTCCTTCCGGAGAAACAAAAAATTTCTCATCATTTTCTCCTTCTGCCAATCAGACCAATCAGAGTGCAGATATACAGGAATTAACAACCCTTCTTGCCCAAAGAAGTGAGGAAATTTCGGAGCTAAACGGCAAATGGCAGCAGCGGGCACAATCTTTAGAGGATACGGTTGCCCATCTGCAGGAAGAAAACAAAATCCTGCAAAACCGTCTTGCCGCCATCTCTGCAAGAGAAACCGAGGAACTTTCCACATCTCTGGAACCAACAAATTCCACGGAATCTACAGAATCTACAGAATCCACTTTATCCGAATAAACCAAATGACCCAAGACACCAGAACATTATGTCTTGGGTTTTTTCATCATACAAAAAAAGTGACATAAAAAAACAGAGAAGGCTTTTCCGTTTCTGAAAAATTCTTCTCTGTTCTTCATAATTGATCACTTTATGAGGATTAAATCGCACAAGCATCTTCATCCTCTGCCACCAATCTGGTTGCAAGAGGACGATACTTTCCGCTTTCCCAACGATGGTTCTGGCTATGTATCCAAAGGTAACAAAGCCCTACACCAATACATCCTGTAAAAAATGCCGTCAGTTCTCCGGGAATAGGCAGTAGGGAAGCCAGTGCAAAATGCCCCAAAAGCACACCTGCCAGAAAGCCCAAAAGGGGAATACCGTACATAATGAGTACCGCATGGAAAAACGCATTGTCCTGCAACTCCAGTTCCACCCAGTCACCCACTTCTGCCGCACAAAGATTTTTTGCATGAATGTCCATGTCTTTTTCCGTCATCCCACTAAGACAAGCACGACATTCTCCGCAGGCCTCTTTTCTGATAATATGCACTGTTACAAAGCTGCCGTTCGCATCTGTCACAACACCTTTCATCTGTTTTCCACCTTTCTATATTCGAAAAAAATTTTTTAAAGTACTTGTTTGCCCTGTTATTGTATCATACTTTTCTTCGAAAAAAAAGTGATAATAGCACAGAAATCCCGAAAAAAGCGAAATTCCCAGTAAAAACCTATGAAAATATCAAGCCTTCTTCTTTTTTCTGTTGTATAACCGAAAAAAAAGATTTTTTACCGTTGCCCCAAGAGGTACTGCCCAAACCAATCCCCAAAAACCAAAAAGACCACCAAACACCGAAAGAGAAAGCAAAACCAAAACAGGATGCAAATCTACTTTCTTTCCTACAATCTTTGGCACAATAATGGCACTGTCCAGTTGCTGTAAAAGGACAATGGCAACAGCTGCATAAAGTCCACGCATAGGCACACCGCTGCACAGACCCGAAAGCACCGCAAGACAAAATGCGGTAACTGCCCCAAAATAAGGAATCAAATTAGAAAATCCCGAAAGTACCCCAATCCAAACGCCATAGGGAATCCCAATACAGGAAAATGCCACCGCAAATAATGCCCCCATAATACAGGCATCTGTAATTTGTCCACTGAGATACCCAATTAACACACTGTGTATCTCCAAAAGAATCTCTCTACACTTTTCTGTAAACCGCTCACCGAAAAAAGCCGTGGAAACATCGTGCAAAAAATTCTGCACCCGTTTTTTTTCAGCTAAAAAATAGAATCCTGCCACCAAACCGATAAGCATATCCAAAAAAGTTCCACCTGCCTGAGGCAATCCTTTTGCAAGTCCCAAAACAGCATTTTGTAAAGAAATGCTGATTTCCTTTGCCGCCGCAGAAATAACCCCTTCCACATTCTGCAAAAATCCCTCTTCCGCCAGACGAAGCTGTAATAGTAACAGCCAATCCCCCAGCTGCAACACAAAATCCCCTGCCTGTTTTGCAATTTTTTGCAAGCCACCCTTTCCGGCTTGCAAAAAAAGAAACACGCAAATTCCAGTCAAAATTCCCCCTACCGTCAAATAAGCAGCAGCTGCTGCAAGGGTTCTTTTGCTGTTTTTTCTCAAATGTCTTTCATAGAAGGCTGTCAGCGGCTCAAAAAGAATAGCAAATACCACCGCCCAAAATAAAGGCATAAAAACGGCGAGGATATGCCCCGCCGCTTTTCCTATGACATTTTTCGCCACTGAAAGATGAAACATTACCGCTCCCAGAAGAATCAATATGCTAACAGTGAAAACAACATAAAAGGAAATCTCCAAATACTTTCTGTTCCACGGTAGTTTCAAACAAAAACCTCCCTCAGCTTTTTTTATTAAGACTTTTATTCCATATCTTTCATTCCCTGCAAGGCTTCCTTCAGGAACTCCCACATTCGTATAGTAGAAGAAATGGAAACCCGTTCATCTGGTGTATGAACATCGTACATTTCAGGGCCCAATGAAACCATGTCCAGACCTTTCATTTTTTCTGCAAACAGACCACACTCCACGCCTGCATGCATGGCAGTCAATTCCGGCTCCCTTCCTGTCGCCTTTTTATATGCCTTTTGCAATACGACCAACAGCTTAGAGTCTTTATCATAAACCCAACCGGGATAGTCACTGTTTTCCGTTGCAGTACCACCGCAAAGTGCTGTCAGTTCCTTAATCTTCTCACAAATCATTTCTTTTCTGGTCGCAACGGCACTGCGGACTGCATTGACAAAATAAATTCCATCATTCTGTGTTCTGACTACACCCAAATTGTTGGAACTTTCCACAAGTCCATGAATATCCACACTCATGGTTTCCACGCCATAAGGCAGGAGCAGAAGCATGGAGATGGTTCTTTTTTTCCATTCTTCCTGCAATACCTCCTCCGTTTCTTCTTGTGCTTTTTCCCATGCAATCATCATATCCGTTTCTATACAATGATATTCTTCCTGCAGCATCTTTTCCATTTTTGCCACGATTTTTTCCGCTTTTTCCGCATTCTCCTTTGTTACAGTCAATACTGCCTCTGCTTCTCTGCAAATGGCATTATCCATTTTTCCCCCGTCCACAGAAACCAGTCCAAAAGGAATTTCTTTTTGCAATGCCTGCAATACTCTCCCCATAAGTTTATTGGCATTGGCACGCTGTAAATGAATATCACTGCCGGAATGACCACCTTTTAATCCCCTGATTTGCAAAAGATATGTAATTTCGTCCACAGTCTTTTTGGTTCTTTCCACAGGGAGCTTGGCATATACTTTTCTGCCACCGCAACAGCTGATAAGAAACTTCCCTTCTTCCTCAGAATCCATATTGATGAAATATTTTCCTTCCAAATCAGATGTATCCAACGTCTTTGCGCCGTCCATGCCTGTTTCTTCCTCTACAGTAAATATCATTTCTATAGCAGGATGGAGCATATCCGCTTTATCCAAAATGGCAAGCATATAGGCAACTGCAATGCCATTGTCTGCCCCAAGTGTTGTTCCCTTTGCCCGAATAAAATCCCCATCAATAAAAATATCCAAAGGGTCTTTTGTAAAATCATGATTTGTGCCTGCCAATTTTTCGCATACCATATCAAGATGTCCTTGTAATATCACAGATGGTATTTGCTCATAACCTTTTGCTGCCGCTTTTTTCACAACAACATTGCCAATTGTCTCTTTTCTGCAATATAGGTTTCTTTCTTTTGCAAAATCCATAATATAATCTGACAATGCGTGTTCGCTTCCGCTTCCATGGGGAATTTTTGTAATTTCTTCAAAATACGCAAATACCTTATCAGTTCCCAGTTTGTCTAATACACCCATAAAACATTCTCCTTTTGTAAATATCTATAATCACAATGATTTCTGCGTTACTTCTTTATCATAACACATCTTGTGGTTCTGTAAAAGACATTCTCTGTTATAACCTGCCTACTGTGGTAAGATGTTCCTGTAATAATCGTACAATATCCTGCCATACTAAGACTGCAACACAAAATCAAACAACAACAGAGGAGGTAATTACAATGAGCAACAACACATCTGGAACAACAAATAAGGTAAACGTGCCCGAGGCAAAGGCGGCACTGGAACAGTTCAAATACGAGGTAGCAAATGAAATCGGTGTACCTTTGAAAAAAGGCTATAACGGCGACCTGACATCTGCACAGAACGGTTATGTTGGTGGCTATATGGTAAAGAAAATGATTGAACAGCAGGAAAAAATGATGGCTGACAAATCCAACAGCTAATCTTTTTTCCCATCTGTAAAAAGCGGATAAAAAAAAAGAAAAGTCCCTTTCGCAAAAGTCTTGTTTAGCAATTTCTATTATCAGACTATCCCGAAAGGGGCTTTTTTATACATACTACAACCATATATTTCCTATTTTTGCCATGTAGTGTACATAACAACTGCAAATCTTTTGTAAATACCACCTTTACACATATCAGTAGACCTTCGCCTTGCATTATATATCTACCTACATATTCAGCCAACAACGAAATCAGGCTGAGCCTGGCAGCCGTCGCCACCAAACTTCTGATTCCAGCTCAAAAAGCCCAAGATTGTACGGGGATGATACCCGCAACCTTACCCATCATTCAGCAACAAACGCTGTCTTTTTGCCGATTGGGCTTGGGATCTACTGCTGTGTTATACACTCGTTTCCGAGCTTCACGGCAAATGAGGTTATTTGGATTTTCCAAGGTTTGCTGTGTTTTCCACGCACAAACCTAACTTGGATTATTTCCCACAGGGACGTCTATTGCCCTCACCACAGTGCAGTGCCTTTGTAGTCAATATACGCTGTACATATAACTTTAGTTGATATTTTCATATCTTCTGATATACCCTCACAAGTCTACCAAAGCCTTCACAAAAGGTATCCCTATTGCTGCGACTCTTCTTGTCATATTCTCGGCAGGTTGACACCCCTCTGCACCGAGTTACTGATATGTGTAAAACCGGTATCTTTACACCAGATAGGATAAAAACAAAATATTCTATCATTATATATGATTTGATTTGTATTTTATAATATACCATAAAGTTCCATTCTTTTCAATATAGCGGTTGGAAAAGGCTGTTTTATTTTTATTCGCCTCTTTTTCCAAAAAAGAATATTATGTGTTATATAAATTTTGTAAAGGAAAATTTTCAATCATATCTTAACTGATATAAATCAGCCACCCTCCGGTACAAATCAAAGCCAGTGCTACCAATACAATACATTTAGGCAGTAGTATTGCAAGGAACATCCCAATCCCAAGTGACACAAGTATAATACCGCACCATTTTTTTCTCCAATCCTTTCTGCACCTTCTCCCCATGACAGCACCTCCTGTCAATATCCTATGCCATTTTTTTCATTGTGTGCCTTTCCAAACAAAAAAATAGCAGACACTTTTTTGTGCCTGCTGTTTGTTAATCTCTTGTCTGCATTACAAACAAATAACCACTTTTAATACTGACCTTTGCTTCTTCTCCCATCATCACATTGCTGATGGCAATTACGGTATCGTCCAAAGCAAGATTATAGTCTGTGAGGGGATATTCCAAGCCTTCCAAAGTCACACCTTCCACAATCATGCTAAGTGGAATTGTAGAAACCAAATCCCCTTTTTTGCCATAAAGTATGGTTTCTTTGTCTATAAGCTCCACACGGTTTTTTTCGTTAACCAAAACACCTTTTACACCGTTTTTCAACAGATGCAAAAGCAAATGGGCATTGGCAAGGGTATGGTCAAAACGGTCACCAATACCCCCAATCATGGTAATTTGTGTTGCCCCCTGCTCCATAGCAAGAAACAGTCCAAGCTGCATATCCGTTTCGTCTTTATGGGTAGGAAACTGCCGTATAGAAATGCCCATACGGCGATATTCCTCCAATACCTCCGGCATTGCGGAATCAAAATCCCCAACAATATAATCCGGCTTGATACCCAGTGCTTTTGTGTGGTGCATACCGCCATCACAACAGATGATGATATCTGCCTGTTCTACATATGCTTTGCAAAAACTGTAATCCTCTATTTTTGCTCCTGCAAAAAGAACTGCCTTCATTACGCCTCATACTCCTTAAAGATTTCCATAAATGCCTTTGCTGCCTCTGCAACGCTCTCTTTGCCAAAAACTGCAGATCCGGCTACAATCACATTTGCCCCTGCATCCAATACAGTGCGTACATTATCTAAGGTAATGCCACCATCTACTTCAATATCGTAGGAAAGTCCCAATTCCTTTTTCCATTTTGCCAACTGATAAATTTTGTCCACTTGGTCTTCCATAAACTTCTGACCGCCAAAACCGGGTTCTACCGTCATCACCAGAACCATGTCCAAATCTTTTAAATAGGGCTTAATTTCCTCTATGGGGGTTTTTGGCTTTATGGTAATACCAGCCTTTGCACCAGTTTCTTTGATTTTGGCAATACAGCCTGCCGGGTCTTTTGTGGCTTCCACATGAAAGTTAATCATATCTGCCCCTGCGTCCCGAAACTGCTGCACATACCGCTCCGGCTCTACAATCATTAAATGGGCATCAAAGAACATATCACTTGCTTTGCGAATCCCCTTAATCACAGGAATCCCAAAAGAAATATTCGGAACAAATACCCCGTCCATAACATCTAAATGAATATACGGTGTACCTGCCTGTTCCACTTCTTTCAACTGCTCGCCCACTTTTGTAAAATCAATGGACAACATAGAGGGGGAAAGATAAATTGCCATCTCAGTTTCTCCTTTCGTTTTCCAATTCTTCATATAATGTTAAGTATCTTTCGTATCTGCGGCTGTCGATTTCCATGCCGAGATGTGCTTTCACTGCACAGTCCGGCTCATTGATATGCTGACAACCGTTATAATAGCACGCATGTACATAAGGCTGAAATTCACGGAAATAATACTGCAAATTCTCTGCCGGAATATGGGTCAAATATAAAGAGGTAAATCCCGGTGAATCCACTATATAGCTCTTTTCCGTAATCTGAATCAATTCCGCATGACGTGTGGTATGCTTTCCTCTTTGTATTTTCTCACTGACTTCCCCTGTATTTAAGGATAGACCTGGGAAAGTTTTATTGATTAAGCTGCTTTTTCCCACACCAGAAGGGCCTGCAAAGACAGAAATTTTGTCTGTCAGTGCTTCTCGCAACTGGTCAATGCCTTCGCCATTTTCTGTACTCGTACAAATAACGGTATAGCCAATCTTTCGGTACAGTTCTGCCGTTTCTGCATAACGGCAGGATTTGTCCTTGTCCGTCTTATTCAAGACAAGGACAATATCCAGCTTCTGTTCCTCTGCGAGTATCAAAAACCTGTCCAATAAATCCGGATTCAAATTGGGGCTTTTGACAGCAAATACAATTACCGCCTGGTCAACATTTGCCACTCTGGGACGGATAAGTTCGTTTCTTCTTGGCAAAATCACATCTAGACTGCCTTTTTTGTGTGTCTCGTCCAATATAGAAATTTCCACATCATCCCCTACTGTGGGACGGATTCCTTCTTTACGAAAAATACCCCTTGCACGGCATTCATAAACACCTGTTTCCGTATCCACATAATAGAATCCGCCAATTCCTTTTAAAATCACACCTTTTTGCATATGTTCTCCTCTTTTACTCTGCAAAATTTACCGATTCAGACCACTGTTCTACACCATCCATATAGCAAGTAACATTGCCATTTCCCTTTCCTGTTACCGGAATACTGAAAGGCAGTTCGGAAAGTTTCTTGGTGTCGTCCACAACTACATTAACTCCGTCCACATCTGTTTTGACTACCCGTACACGAACGGTCTCACCTGCTCCTGCGGGTGCTGTCAGTGTGTAATATTTTGTACCGCTTGTGGGCTGTGCAGTCTGACTGCCGCCACCATTATTGCTTGGTGTTTCATTGTGAACAGGTTCTTCCTGTTTCGGTGGTTCTTCCTCCTTCTTTGGTGCACCTGTACTGATTACCAGATTTACCACACTGCCTTCAGATGCTTCGCTGTTGGGTGCCAAAGTCTGCGTAATGACCTTGCCTGCTCCTACACTGTCGCTTTCAATACGGGAAATAGTTCCTACTGTCAAGCCGGCACCTTCCAAGGTACGCTTTGCCTTTTCCTCACTGTCTCCTTGTACATCGGGCACAGTAATCAGAACATCATCTTCTGCACCTCCCTTGCTGACAATGAGTACAATTTTTGTATGGGCATCAATTTTGGAACCCGATGCCGGTTTTTGAGAAATAACTCTGGAAGGCTCAACTTCTTCGCTTTCCTGATATTTAATTGTTGGTGCTTTTCCAACAAGAGAAATAATTTCTTCTCTTGCCTTCTGTTCCTCTTTTCCTTCCAAATCCGGCATTTTTTCACTGTTCAATCCCAAACTGACTTTTACACCGACCTTTGTCCTTTTGGAAACTTTGCTGCCTTCCTTTGCAGACTGCCAGAAAATATAGCCTGCATCATAATAACTGCTGTAATCTTCGCCTTCCTTTACCAGAACAATGCCTTCCTCGTCCGCAGCTGCCACTGCTTCTTCATAAGACATTCCAATAAAGTCAGGTAAAACAATATTCTTATTCTTTCCACCAAAACCGCCTAAAGCACGAAGACCAAACACACTGATAAGCACAATAATCACTACAGAAGTTGCAATGGCTGCACCAATTACCTTCCGTTCTGCCTTACGATCTCTTTCATTATCATAATCCGCTTCTTTTCTGGGATTTCTGTGGCGACGAGGCGGACGTTTACTGGCCTTTACCTTTTCCGCCACCATATATTCCCCTTCATAAGCATCTTCTTTGGAAATTTGAATCTTCTTCATTCGTCTATCCCCAGATGCGTCTTCGTTTTGCCCTCGTTCTTCTCTCTGCTGTGCCGTTTCTTTTTTTCTCAAACGAATCAAGTCAATTTCCTCTGCATCTGCTTTTTTCGTGGTATCTTCAGCCAAGGATTCCTTCGATTGCTGTGCGTTTTCTTGTGATTCCCGAATTTCCCTTGCTGCTTCTGCCCTTCTGGACATTCGTATACCTGCTTCATCTTTCCGCTCCTGCCCCATTGCATTGACATAGACATGGGGCATAGCTGCTGTTGCTGCATGCACTGCTGCTTCCGCCTGTTCATTTCCTGTTTTTTCTGCAATTTCCGCTCTGGCACGAATCAAGTCGGATAGCATCAAAGAAATATTGCTGTAACGTTCATCGGCTTTTTTCATGGTAGCCTTCTTAATAATCCCCTCCAAAGAGCGTGTACAGTTGGGATTATACTGCCGAATATCCGGTAATTCTTCATTGATATGTTTGAGAGCAATGGAAACAGAGTTATTTCCCTGAAAAGGCAATACCCCTGTAATCATTTCAAACATAGTAATACCAAGAGAATAAATATCACTCTTTTCATCTACATAACCGCCCCTTGCCTGCTCCGGCGAAAAATAGTGAACCGAACCGGCTGCATTGGCTGTTGTTGTCATGGTAGAAACTGTTGCTGCTCTGGCAATACCGAAGTCTGTCACTTTAACGACTCCGTCTGTACCCACCAGAATATTCTGCGGCTTAATGTCTCTATGTACAATATGCGCCTTATGTGCCTGTGCCAATGCCGATGCAATTTGAATTGCTACATTGATGGTAGAACGGGAATCAAAAGGGGCTTTCTTACGGATTGCCATTTTCAGTGTATCTCCGTGAATATATTCCATAACAATGTAATTCACATCTCCATCTTCTCCTACATCGTATACACGCACAATGTTGGGATGGGACAATCTTGCTGCGGAACAAGCCTCTGTCCGAAACCTTCCAATAAATTCTTCATCTTGAATATATTCTTCCCGCAGCACCTTGATGGTTACATAGCGATCCAGCTTTCTGTCTTTTCCTCGATAGACAACAGCCATACCACCGGAACCAATTTTCTCTATAATTTCATATCTGCCGCCCAAAACGACACCGGGATTTAATAACATTCGTGTTTACCTCCTAAATTTCAACCAAAATCAGGGATATATTATCATGACCGCCATGTTCATTTGCTTCTGCCACAAGCTGTGCCGCTTTTTCTTCTGCGGAAATTTTTTCCTGCAAAACTGCTTCTATCTCCATGTCTGTTAACATACCCGAAAGACCGTCTGTACAAAGCAAAAGAACATCCCCTTCTTTTACATCTTGTACAACGGTGTCTGCTTCTACCGTATCCCGTATGCCTACCGCACGGGTAATAATATTCCGTTTAGGGTGCTTTGCCGCTTCTTCTTTTGTAATTGTGCCGAGTTTTACCAATTCCATAACATAGGAATGGTCTGTTGTCAAAAGCGTAAGATGCCCATTCTGCATCAAATAAGCACGGCTATCCCCTACATATGCCACATATACTTTATCCTGCTCCACGGCTGCCGCCACAATGGTCGTTCCCATTTCCGCAAAATCGGTTTCTGTATTTGACTTATCAAAAACGGCTTTATTTGCCGCCTGAATACCGCCTGCTAGCAAATCCGCAGGTTCTTCCTCTTTTTCCTGTTTTGCATAATCTACAAATGCCGAAATAGCGCTTCTGCTAGCAACTTCTCCTGCATTACAGCCACCCATGCCATCTGCTACAATATACAAATATGGCAGCGACGCATCTTCCTTTGCCACATAGAAATCATCTTCATTATTTTTTCGGCATTTTCCAATATCGCTGATTCCCACTGCCTTCAAAGCATTCACCTCCTGCTTTTTTCCTCCAAGGGAATAAGGTTCGGTATCTTAATTCCTTTTTTTATTTTTCCATATATCTTCGCCGCAGCTGTCCACAAGCAGCATCAATATCGCTGCCAAGCCGTCTGCGGATGGTTGTTTCTATATTGCTTTGCTGCACAAGCTCTGCAAAACGCTGCACACGGGCAGTATTGCTTTTTGTAAAGTTCCGCTCCTTGACAGGGTTCATGGGAATCAGGTTTACATGACAAAGCATTCCTTGCAGCTGCCGTCCCAGTTCTCTTGCACAGGCATCGCTATCATTGACACCATGTATGAGCGCATATTCAAAAGTAATTCTCCGCTTTGTTTTATCTGTATAATCCATACAGGCACGAAGCAGTCTGTCCATAGGGTTTGCTTTCGCAACGGGCATAATTTGCTGCCTGATTTCATCATTGGGTGCATGAAGAGATACAGCAAGGGTAATCTGCAAATTTTCCTCTGCCAAATCGTACATTTTTTCAATAAGTCCGCAAGTGGAAAGAGTCATATGCCTCTGTCCCATATTCTGCCCTTCAGGACTGTTCAACAGACGAATAAACCGCATAACATTCTCATAATTATCCAGTGGTTCTCCGCTTCCCATAAGGACAACACCTGAAATTCTTGCCCCCAAATCCTTCTGTATTGCATAGACTTGGGACAGCATCTCTCCTGCCGTCAGGCTGCGTTCCACACCATCTATGGTAGAGGCACAAAATCTACATCCCATGCGGCAGCCTGCCTGTGTCGAAACGCAGACTGTATTACCGTAATCATACTGCATTAAAACACTTTCAATAATTGAACCGTTCTCCAGTGCAAACAGATACTTTCTTGTACCATCCTCTTTGGATACCAGCTTTTCTACCATTTGCACACCACTGATTTTTGCTGTTTCCTCCAACCTTGCCCTAAACTTCTCTGAAAGATTTGTCATTTCTTGGAAAGAGGAAATCTGCTTTTGGTGCAGCCAGTTAAAAATCTGTTTGGCACGAAACTTTGCCTCACCCATTTCGCCTACAAAAAGCTGTAATTCCGCAAGACTCATGGATTTCAAATCTGTTTTTGCCACAATCATTCCCCCTTTCTCACCATGCGGGCAATGAAAAACCCGTCTGTTTTATGGATATGAGGAAAAAGGGTGATAAATCCCTCTTCCCCTTCATGTGCCATTTCTGTTGGCAGAAATTCACCTAAAGGCTGGGGTTCATATTCCGGATGGTTTTCCAAAAACCATTCTATATTCTTTTCGTTTTCCTTACGGCATAGGGTACAGGTACTGTACACCAAAACGCCGCCTATTTTCACATACTTTGCCGCCTGTTCCAATATTGCACGCTGTATCTTGGGCAAAGCATCAATTTCGCTGCCATCTTTTTTCAGACGGATATCTGGTTTTTTCCGCAAAAGTCCCAGTCCGGAACAAGGCACATCTACAAGCACTCTGTCAAATGCTTTGATATCCTCATTTTTTTCCTCTGCTGCATCTTGCATCTCTGCCTGTATGATAGAAATGCCCAGACGCTCTGCTCCTTCTGCAATCAGTTCTATTTTATGTGTATGGATGTCACGAGAAACAATCTCTCCCTGATTCTCCATATATTCCGCTATCAGAAAACTCTTTCCGCCGGGTGCTGCACACATATCCAGTATACGCTCACCTTTTTGCGGTGCAAGAATTTTTACTGCAAGTTGGGAGCTGACATCCTGTACATGGAACATTCCATCAATAAATAAATCCATACGCCCCAAATCTGCCGTGCCGGTAAGGCATAGGGCATTTTCCACTATGCCTTTCTGCACCTGTACGCCCTTTTTCTCCAAATTCTCCTCTAAAGATGCAGCATTTGTACGCAAGGTATTTACACGGATACTGACAGGTGGTGCTGCATTATCGCCCTCACACAGAGCCTCTGTAAAATCATACCCATAATATGCAATCCACATTCGCACAAGCCACAAAGGATGAGAATAACGGATATGCAGGTATTCAGCCGTTCCTTCCTTTGGCAATATCATCTTCTCTTTTTCCCTTGCCACTGTACGCAAAACACCATTGACAAAGCCTGAAAGTTTGCCATATCCTCTTTCCTTTGTCAGCTTTACTCCTTCATTGCAAGCCGCAGAATCCGGTATTTCCAAAAACATGATTTGGTATACAGCAGTCCGCATAACTGCAAGAAGCCAAGGCTTCATTTTTTCTGTTTTTGTTTTGGAATATTGATTTAAAATATAGTCAATAAAATAGAGATTTCGCAAAGTCCCGTTGACCATTTCTGTTACAAAAGCACGTTCCTGTCTGGTCATTGCACCGTTTTGCCGCAAAAGCCGCCTGAGTGCCGTATTGTTATAAGCACCTTCTGCCATAATCTGCACCAGAGCTTCCGCTGCAACTTCTCTTGGGTTAATCTGTATCATATGCTCATACCTTCCTGAAGGTTTTTCATCAAAATCCATGCCATACAAAACGACATGACTTCTATATTATCAACTTATTATTATACGGGATTTTCTCTTTTTCAGCAACATTTTTTGCTATTTTCCCTATAAGCAATGCC
>JAHHTX010000034.1 GCA_020024255.1 Anaerotignum sp. | reverse complement strand
AGATCTGAAGAAATCGAAGATAATACCTGTATACCAAGGGAGATATACTATTTATAATTTGCAAATTTTTCGACTAAAAATAAACCAATTTTTGCTACAGCGTTTCTAATCACTCATGATTCAAACCATCTATGTAAAGCATTGGAATTGCACATTGTTCTTGCATGATGTGCATTTTCCGAATTTCATGGTACTATTTTCGAAAGAACCTTGTCTAATATAAATTCCGAAAACTCATGCCCATAATCCCACACAAAACATTGTGCCAAAGGCCCTGATTTTTCCCATAAATCCTGTGGTAAAAATGCCATATCCGCCTCCTCCAGCATAGACAGATCAATGGGGGTATCTCCTGCTGCAATAATCACATCAGGCGAAAATCGCTGACGCAATCGCTTGATGGCCATTCCCTTACTTATGGGCGTTGGGAAAAAATACATTTTTCTTTTGACCACCTGCATAGACAAGGTGGTTTTATGCTGTATGCTCTCCTGTACCATCTGTGCCTGCAACGCATTTTCGCACTTTGCAAAGAGGTACATTCCATCAATAATATAGCAACGCTGAATCTCTTTGATCCCCTCCAAAACCGCAAGCATTCTGGTCATTTCTTCTATCCATGGTGCAATCATTTGCAAAGATTCCTCTTTCCACTTCTCATCAATCTTTCCGTTTTGCAGAAGAATTGCACCATTTGTTGTCACTGCATATTCCGGAACACACTGAGACGGAAATTCAATACGCAAATACTCCTCAATGGAACGTGATGTAACCGGAACAAATCTGCTTTTCTCATTGACCTGTGCAAGCATTTCAATGGCAGCAGGGGACATAAATGTCTGCTCTTTTCCTCGTAAATATTCAATACATACATCTTTTTCTTTTCGATGCTTATAAGAAAAGAGCAATGTATTATCCAAATCACTGGCAAATAAAAACTTATCCATCATCAACTATCTGCCATAGATTGAATTAACCCACAAGCACGGTAATTTTGCAGTGGATATTCAACCAATGGCACTCCTTTTTCTTTTGCTAATTGATACAAATGACCCAGATGTTCTTCATCATCAAGTCGTTTCACAAGAATTTTCCATGGCATTCGTCGCAACAGCACTCGAGTTGCTTCGCCAATCCCTGGTTTAATCAAATTGATATCTGCAATTTGAAAATCTTTTTGGATACCTTCCAATTCTGTTTTAACAGGCATCTGTTCTTCTGGGGAATCTGTTTCCTCCTGCTTTCTGTCAAATGAAAACTCCGTTTCTATGGCATCAATAAATTGATATGTCAAATCATCTTCCAATAATTCCTCATAGAAGGCGGCACCATGAAAATCTGTTTCCCCGATAATATCTGAACGATAAAATGTACGGCTCAGCAATCCGGAAACCGTGGAATTTAAACACGAACTTGCAATCAAGAAGTCATCATGTGTTCCATATTTTTCTGCCAGCCTTGCAGGGTCAGATAATACAGCAAGCCCTGGATTCACCCCCTCATAAACGGACATGGCTTGTTTCAACTCCCGTTGAATTGCCCCTTTGCCAACCCATCCATCTACAAATTGAATGGATTTTGGAAGATGCCGCTTTAAAATATAACGCATAGCGTTATGATCAATTCCCAAACCACGAATAATGGAAATCGTATAATGCTTTACATTTTTATGGTATTTTTGTGCAAGATATCTTTTGATTAAGATACCGATGGGTGTCCCTGCTCTTGCCAAAGAAACAAGCACAGCATCTTCTCCTTTTTCATTCCAAATTTGCTCTGCAACTCGCTCCACCGCCTTGGCTGTCATAGCCGCATAACGGTCTATTGCATGATAATAAGCAGCTAAATACTTTGGCGAAGGTTTGTATTCAATGGGTAGCATTTCAGAATAATGCACTCCGCTTTGAATTCTTTTTTCCCGTTCACTGGTTTCCAAAGGCTCTACCGCCCCTGTAATATCCTTTAACAATAACGTAACATCTTCCGGTTTATAAGTACCAAACATGATTTCCTCCTTGTATGTAGAAGAATTTTGTATTCTCAAATGGACACATTACCGCTGCCAACTGTCGCATAGCATCAAAATCTTTCTGTGGAGAATCGGAAATGACAATGACAATGTCATATTGGTCTAAATTATAAAGATATGTTGTACGCCCCTGATCATAAAAGCTGGCTAACTTTATTCCATTTTGAATGGGGTAATTTTCATGATTAGAAATACCAATGGGACTGCGGGTAGTTGCATGACATCGCACATCGGATATCTTCAATTCAGATTCCAATTTTCCCCCTAATACCAATGCAGGATACATACATTCCTCTGTACCAAGAACCAGTACACGACTGCTGGAATCCAAAGGTGCAAGAATCTCTTTGATAAATGTATCTGCAACAGTTTCACAGTTGTGCTGATATGCTGCAATAGACACTCCACAGCGTGGGTCTTGCAGTTCTTCGCAACATAAATCACAATGCCGGAAAGATACTTCCATTGGAGCAACAGCATCAGCCTCATGTACTTTGATTGCATTCACCATCTTTGTATAGTCATCTTGTGGTGGCTTTACCAGATATTCACATTTTATGCCTGCATCTTGCATCTTTGTTTCATCTTCTTCGGAAACACGATTGAAAATAGATGCTGCCACAAGTTGTTTTTCCTTAAGCTGCGGATATCTCTCTTCAAGTTTTTTTACCATATTACACAGCGTTTTCCCTGTAGTAATCTCATCATCTACAAATACAACCGTATCTGTATGACACAGCCACTCGGCAAAATGATCTGCACACAGTTTCTGTTCTACTGCATGGCTATGTTCTTCCAAAAAATCAATCCATTCCTCAACATCGGGAAAAGATTCTCTGGTTGTTTGTATATACACACATGTATCTGCCAAACATCTTGCAATTTGGGCACCAATGGCTGTAGCTGTTTCAGCAAAACCAATTACAAGTCTTGCTGTCGGGTACTTTTCTCTAATGACAGCACCAAGTGCTTTCATCATTTCAACAGACTGTGTTGGACGAGCAGGCATATGTTTTGCCTGTAGTGGATTAACCAACACATAAGCCCTTTTGGGATTATTATAGCGTTTTCCAATACGCAGAATATTTTCACTAAAATCGTTCATGAATACATTACCTCAATTTTATTTGATTTTTTTCTTCTTATTTTGTAGAAGTATTTCTAAAATAAGCGGCTGTTTCTCACAAAAAACAATCGAATACAGCAGTGGTAAGCATCTCTGTAGCATAATGCGATTCATCATGTAACCAATCATACTGGTTAAAAACGCTATCCTCTAATGATTACGTTTCCCTTTGACCATAGCAAAGCCAAAGGCAGTACCACACACACCACCAACAATATGCATGAAGTTTGCCACATGATCCCGTATAAAAAACATCGCATATACTTCCTGTCCAAGATATAATACTGCAACAAGAATCATCGTCAAGGGGATCTTGCCACCCTTCATACCAGACAAAGATGCCAACATAATGAGCATGAAAACAACACTGCTTGCACCTAACAAAATGGTGTGTGGAAAAAACACAAACTGAAGAATACCGGAAACCAATGCTGTAAAAAGAATTCCAACAAAAAGTGTTTTACTTCCATATCTTTCTTCCAGTGGCGGCCCCACAACCAATAGTAACAGCATATTCCCCAAAAAATGGTTTAAATCTGCATGCCCAAGCACATGCCCAAAAAATCTAATATAGGTAAACGGATCAAAGAGCGATGCCCTATACACAGAAAAAAACGTATGGGTTATCTGTCCATTTGTGAAATAGCCCAACACCAACGCAATAAACGAAATAATGAAAAAGCTTAAAATCAGCGGAGAATTGTATTGCAATCTTTTCATCTTTTATCGCTCCATTTTATGAGAAAGGGGGCTATTCCAAGACAATGTTTTGGAATACCCCTTTCCCTAAATTATTTCTTATTTGTTACAGCTTTTCTAAGCATATCAATAGGAATCATTGTTATCGCCAAAATTGCCACAACTCCCCAGCCAACCAACGGGAATGGTATGCAGCTAAACATATTGCCTATCCAATCAAAGGCAGCAAAGGGAATCATTCCGGCATTCACAATAAATGCCTGCACAGCTACAATGGTAATAAACACCTTCATGAAACCAGTGTTATCATTGAGTCCTGTAAAAATGCCTAAGCCATCATCACGCACATTAAAGCCATTAAACAATGCACTCCAGATAAACAAGACAAAGTATGCTGACAGTTTTTCCTCGGTGGAATGAAAGAACTGATCAAAAAATGGTACTTTTAAAAATATAAAACTGAGCACAGTGAGCCAAAGCCCTGACACCAAAATCTGAACCATCATGGGTCTGCTGACAATATTCTCGTCACGTCTTCTTGGCTTTTCAGTCATATAACGCTCTTGTGCAGGCTCATTACCAAGCATAATGGCACCCAGACCATCCATAACCAGATTGACAAACAACAGATGCGTAACCTTCAACGGTTCTTCCACACCAAAGAATGGTGCAATGGCACTAACCACAACAGCTGCCACATTGATGACAAGCTGGAATTTACAGAATTTCAGAATATTATGATAGATGGTACGACCATACCAAATTGCATCTTTAATCGATCTGAAATTATCATCCAATATTACAATTTCTCCGGCTTCTTTTGCCACTTCCGTACCGCTACCCATAGCAAAACCAACATCTGCTCTCTTTAAGGCAGGGGAATCGTTAACTCCATCACCTGTCATACCAACAACAAGGTTCATTTCCTGACAAACACGAACCATGCGTGATTTGTCAGTAGGCAATGCACGTGCAATCACTCGAATTCTAGGTACAATCGCCTTCACTTCTTCATCGGAAAGTTCATTGAGCTGTGCTGAGGTCAACGCAATATCGCCTTCGGATTTAAGCAAGCCTGCATCCTTTGCAATAGCAATTGCCGTTTCAAGACGGTCGCCGGTAATCATAACAACCTGAATGCCCGCTTTCTGAACATCGGCAATAGACTCTCTTGCTTCTGCTCTAACGTCATCACGGATTCCAACGAAACCAATAATGACTGCATCATCGTTAATCTTGTCTTCTGTCATATTTTGTGCAGAATATCCAAAAGCCAAAACACGCATAGACTTACTTGCCAGTTCATCAATCTTTGCATTGATCACTGCCTCATCAATGGGATGTTCCTCTCCAAGCAAGCTCAAATATTTCTTGGAACTTGCAAGTAGACGCTCTGGTGCACCTTTGTAAACAACTTTTCCAATCTCAGGAAGATGTGCTTGGCTAAATTTATTAGAAGAATTAAAACTCTGAAATTCTGCCACAGTACAACTATCTTCCAACTTGGTAAAAACATCTTTGCCAAGAAATTTCATCAAAGCCTGATCTGTTGCATTACCACCAATGACTTGATCTTCCGCATCAAACATAGATTGCGTATTTTTACCTATGGCAAGATCCATAAGGCTTTTGATTTTTCCATGCTGGGACAGTTCATCCAAAGGAATCGTAATCCCATCTGCGGTAAAAAATTCAACAACTTCAAGACGTCCCTTTGTAATTGTACCCGTTTTATCACTGAACAAAATATTCAAAGAACCTGCTGTTTCAATCCCGCTAGCCTTACGCACAAGGACATTATGGTCAAGCATTTTGCTGGTATTCTGCATCAATACCAAGGAAATCATCAAAGGCAATCCTTCAGGCACAGCACAAACAATAATAACCACAGCCAGCGAAATAGCTTCAACAAGATCCTTCATCACTTCACCGGCACCAATGGAAAGATATGCCTGAAATCCACCGGCAGCTAAAATAAAGGAACCCATATACAGTGCAGCAATGACAACTGCGCCCACATAACCAAACTTGGAAATTTGTTGTGCAAGTTTGGTAAGCTTTACCTTTAGAGGCGAGTCCGGTTCATCATCTTGCATCTCCTCTGCCATTTTACCCATCATGGTATGAAGTCCAACTTTTTGAACATCCAATATACCTTCACCATCAAAAAGAACCGCACCACGGAACAATGAATGTTTATCCACAAAAGTGTCCCCTGTAATTTCATCTGTCAGACGAACATCACCTTCTGCCGCACTTTTGCTGCACTCCTCTGCTTCTCCGTTCAAAGCAGAGTTGTCCACCTTCAGGTCGCCGTAGACCAGAATACCATCTGCCGGAATCTTATCACCAGATTGCAGCAGTACCTTATCTCCAACAACAATATCATCAACATCAATCACGGACACAACACCGTTTCGATAAACCTTACATTGATCTTTTTTCGTGTTGTCTTTCAACTGGCGGAATTTTGTGTCACTGGCTACACCTGTTTTTGCCGAAACAAATGCAACGATCAGCACAGCAACAATTGTGCCAACCGGCTCATAAATCTCTGCATAACCAAATAAACACATTGCAAACATCAAAACCGCAATAAACAGCAGTATTTTAATCATAGGGTCGCCAAATGTTTCCTTGAACTCAGCCCAAAATGTAGTGGGCTCCGAATCCGGAATCATATTACTACCATATTTTTCTCTAGAGGCAGTAACCTCTTTATCAGTAAGTCCATTAAAATGCATTACTTTTCTCCTTCGCAATTGGTAAAATAAAAGGAAGCTCAGACAATGATTCGCTTCCTTTTTTTCTTGATACTATGTACCCTACAGTTTGATAAAAAACGAAAACGATAAACCCACACGCAAATATATTATGCAAATCGGGAACTCAATTCACGAAGACTATGATCTGTTGTACCCTGACCTATCGCATTGAATTTCCACTCACCATTGTAGCGATATAACTCACCAAAAATCATGGCTGTCATCTGATCATAATTCTCAGAAAGATTAAATTTGCACAGTTCTTGATTATTGCGTGCATCGACAATGCGTATAAAAGCATTGCGAATCATGCCAAAATGCTGATGTCTTCGTGCCGCTTGGTAAATATTAACAACAAGAATAATTTTGTCATACTCAGCAGGAACACGTTCCAACTCAACCATAATCTGTTCATCGTCACCTGCACCTGCACCTGTCAAATTATCACCCATATGGCAAATACTTTCTGATTTATGCCGCAGATTGCCGAAAAAGACCGTATCCCTTTGGTCAACAAATTTACCATTTTTCAACATGATAGCAGATGCATCACAGTCAATGCTCTGCACTTTTTCCCCACCAAACAGAGAACCAATCAGTCCTTTTCCATTCCTTCCCTTAGCTGCATCCCAGCCCAGTCCAACAATAACCTTGTTTAAACCCTCGGTACTTTCTTTGGAAAGGCTGATCTTCTGCCCCTTTTGCAAACTAACCGACATGTAAATTCCTCCTTTTATTAGCCACTCATCATAGCACACTCATAGCTTTCGCCAAACAAATTATCTTGTTCATGCCTGAAAAAAATGGTGTGCCAAATATTTTCGGTTCTACCGAATATTATTCGATTTCAATACCATAATTTGCACAAAGTGCAGCAAGTCCGCCTTGATATCCACTGCCTATAGCATTAAACTTCCATTCACCATTGTGCTTATACAGTTCACCAAAAACAGCGGCTGTTTCGATGGAAAAGTCTTCGCCCAAATCATATCTCAGAAGTTCTTCGCCATTATTCTGATCAAAAATACGGATAAATGCATTATTGACCTGCCCAAAGTTCTGGTTACGTTCATCTGCTTCGTAGATGGTAACAGTAAATGCAATATGGGTAATATTTTCCGGCACACGTGTCAAATCAATGATAATCTGCTCATCATCACCATCGCCAACACCGGACAAATTATCACCAAGATGTTGAACCGCACCGGAAGGGTCCTTTAAATTGCCATAAAACACAAAATCTTCAGAGCGAGTAGTCTTGCCACTATCGCCTAACATAAACGCAGCTGCGTCCAAGTCAAATGCTCCACCGGTATCAAAGACATTGGTATCCCATCCCAAGCCAACAACAACATTGGTCAGACCCGGATTTCCTTTTGTTAAATCAACTTTCTGTCCCTTCTTCAAACTAACAGGCATACTGTTACCTCCTTATTACTCTACTTCGATTCCATAATGACCACACAGTGCAGCCAAACCGCCTTGAAAACCACTACCGATAGCATTAAACTTCCATTCACCATTATGGCGATACAGTTCACCAACTACGATAGCTGTTTCAATGGAGAAGTCTTCACCCAAATCATAGCGAATCAGATCTGTTCCTGAAACCAAATCCTGAATATGGATATAGGCATTGGAAACCTGACCAAAGTTCTGACGGCGTACATCTGCATCATAAATGGTTACAGTAAATGCAACACGTTCTATATTTGCAGGTATATTACTCAAGTCAACCGTAATCTGCTCATCATCGCCATCGCCCTCACCTGTTCGGTTGTCACCCATATGTTTGACTGCACCACTAGGATGTTCCAAATTGCCATAATAGATAAATTCTGGTACATCAGGGCATTTACCGTTTGCTCCGGTCATAAATACAGATACATCCAAGTCAAAATCAGAGTTGGAATCAAATACATTTACATCCCAGCCCAGACCAACAACAATTTTACTTAATCCAGGATTACCCTTTGTCAAATCGACTTTTTGCCCTTTTGTAAGATTAATTGGCATATAAAATCCCTCCATTTCATGTCTTTTGCTCACTTTATCCGTACTTCTTCCATTTACCTTTTCATTCATCCAGATATCCGGAGTCTTGTACAGCGAAGCTACAGAATCCATTATTTATTTGGCATACTGTATCTTGCCTGAAAATCAGCCTTTATGGCTTCCAAACGCCGCTGATCATCAATACGTTTCTGTCTTGCGTCCTCCTGAATCTGCTTTGTTTCATCAATACCAGCCACAATTGTCTGCCATGTTTTTTCCAGTGTTTCTGTTTTGATGGAACTGCCGGAAGACAGTCTTGCAGTCATTTTAGATTGCTCTGCCGTATTCTGTGCATTTCGAATAAGCATTTCATTGGTTCTTTCATCTAGCGCAGACATTGCCTCTGCCTGAATACGCTGTCGTTTCAGCATAATTGCCTGTGTCAACGCCTGCTTAAATACAGGCAATGTAATAATAAATGCAGAGTTAATCTTACGAACCAGGTTCATATTGCTAAACTGCATGGTCTTGATCATGGGAATTGCCTGTATTGCAACATTTTCGGCAGTACGCAAATCCTGTGTACGCTGTTCTAGCATCAGAAGGGCTTGATTCAGGGTTGTCAATTCAAACTGAATAGAGCCATCTCCTGTTCTTTCCATATCACTTTGCCGTTGGTTAATATAATCTTCAATCTCACGACATCCTTGTTCGCCGGCAAGAATATACTTCACTAATTCATGATAATATCCCACATTAGCCTGAAACATTTCTTCTAGTTTGCGGTTTGATTGTTTGATTTCGCTTTCATATTGCTTGAGTTGGACATAAATTTTGTCTACTTCCTGCCCCATTGTATGGTATTTTGCCAGAATCTTATCCAGCTGTTTTCTCAAATTACCAAACAACTTTCCAAAAAGTCCCGGATTTTCCTTTATTTCTTCAATATCAAACTTATCCATAATTTTTGCCAGTGTAGTCAGCATTGCACTGGAATCATCTAGCTGAGACATATTCATGCTGTTCAACACAATATCGGAACATTTTGAAATTTCCTCTGCCGCACCAGAACCAAAAGAAACGATTGTTTCAAGATTATATACTTCAATCTGGCTTACAAGGCTATCCACTTCCGGAGAGTTGGTCATTGCAATGTTCATCTGTTGCCGATCTGCGACAATATCATACTGCTGATAGTTTTCCTCTGGTGCCATTGGGGAACCAGAAACTGTAGAATCTTGTGGCTGTGTCATATTATTTGTAGGTCTATTAAAATTCAATGCCATACTTTACAAACCCCTTCCAAATAGTTTTCTTAAAGACGATAACCCATTTCCCTGAACCGCAGAAAAATTTGGTGTCGATAAATCGTAAACATATTCACCAATCTGGTGTTCATGAATATATTGTGGCTTAAAATATTTCTCAATACATTGATAACCTGTTGGAACAAAAAAAACAATATCGAAACCAATCAAATTAAGAAAAGCAACCAAAATACTGTCTTCCAACCCCAAAACCTTCTCCGTTGTATTGACAAGTACTACTTTGGGATTTTTCTTAGTAAAATCAAATTTCTGAATCTGCCGAAGAATATCTTTTGGTAAATTCAATGCTGTAGCAATCACCGTGTATTCAGTGCCATTTTCATAAGTACCTGAAACCACCTTTTGATCCAGCATCAGCTGAATACAATCAAGTAAGTGTTCCTGAATTTCCGGTCGAAGAATACTGTATTGATAGGCTTTATGCTGCTTAATTTTATTTTTTTGTAATTTGCCGTTCTGCAAAAACTGTGTTGCATAGGGTTTAATTGGATTTGACTCATTTGCGGGAAGCCATGGAAATGCAGGTACAATCAGGGTATCTGGCGTAATCAGCTTTTTAATATCCAACCAATATTGTTCAACCCGACCATCTTTCACCCCACAAACCTTTTCCAAAAGAACGGGTATAGTAACCACATCTCCTGTTATGGCAAAGCAGGGTCTGTATTTCAATTCCTGTTCCCATAAAATAAAGATTTCTTCGTACATTGTCTGCAAAGTTACGGTTTCTGCTTTCCCATACTGCTGATTGCGGAACATACCACTGTCCTGATACATCAATGTATCCAAATCCTGTTCTGCTTGATATGCTGCTGTACGCACACGCATTTGCGATTGCTCCATTGGAAATTCTTCCATTGGAAGTGACTCCGCATAGTGAATTTCCAAGAGGGCTGGGTCACTTAGGCAGCTTCCAATATTGAGATTGGGCAGCAAAACCAGCACATCGACTGGCAGTTTTGACAGCATACGCAAAAAAAGTGCTTCATTTTCCGATTCACATTTTCCGAACAAAAGGAATACTGCCACTTCTGGCATTTTCCAATGACTAAACAATTCCTTTTGATACCGCTGCAACCACACCAAAAGATAAACCGCTTTACTTGTCAGCCGTGAAATGCTTGTACCACTTTTTTTGCTTTCTTCCAAGATAATATCAATAAAACTTTTGACCATCAAACGCTGTAACGCAATGTTTGCCGTGTATTGAATATTCTGCATCAAATCTCCGGCCATTTCCTCTACAGAGGCATAATTTTTTCTTTTAATGGATCCAATTTCTTTTGGTGTTGGTGCCGGAATTGCACCATTTACAATACAGATTGCTCTTTTTTCACTTTTTAACGTTCTGTAAAAAGAAAACAAATCGCCGGAAAACAGCAATTTATCCTCCACACCATATTGAAGTGCAAATATATTATAAAAAAATTGAGGATCACTTCCTCTGCTCTGCACCCCTGTCAATGCTTCTTTGATGTTTGGCGTTTTAAGCCATACATTTGTGCAGTTCTGTATACTTGGTAATGTTCCGTATATACGCTGCTGATCCATCTCTTTTTTCAGTTCTGCTTGAATCCATTTCACACCAAATTCCTTGGGAAAAGGTCCAAGTCCAGGCTTTGTATACAGCATCGAATATTCAGAATCCGGATCCAACTTCTGATAATCGCTATCTCCCATAGGTTCAATCAGAAGAATATCCGCCCCTGCTCTGGACAAAACAATCAGAAGCTGAAGCTCATAATTACTGATGGTACCATGATAAAAAATCTTAGGCGGATGTTCATCGCCAAGCTGATTGATAATGCGTTCAAATTTATAATAAATCCAACACATATACTTAATATATGTATTTTTCAAGATATTTTCATTTTTGCCATGACGAACCATATCCTGAAAAGTCGATACCATTGCTGTTACGACCATTTGCCTTTGTTCGTTTGACATACGAGGAAGCCATCTTTTCAGTTTTTCATCTAAGAAAGGGGGACTTAATGCAAAGTCATCACCCATCATTTCCATAAAATAGCTGAGATTGCTTGGGGTCGGATTAGGTATACGCCCGTCAACCACCACACCACTGCGACGTGCTTCATCAAAATATCGCTTAATAAAGGCATCAATTTCATCGGAATACCCTTCTATTCGACAGAAGAAAATTGTTCTATCGTGTCTTTTTGAAAGTGGAAGAAAAAACTCATCCAATCTTTCAAACTTTGCCTGTCGAAACACACTTACACCACCTTTTAAGCGTTACTGATAATTTGAACTAATTATATCATCAGTCAATTCCACTTTCAATAATTACTTTACATAAACACAAATTTTTTGACATTTATTGCAAGAAAAAAACAAAACCGCAATATTGTATTCGTTTTAGGACAAACTAGGACATATCAAGACATATCTTATTCTTTTATCTGCTATTTATTGGCATATATAGTAAATTCTTTTCATTTTCTATTCTATAATACAGCAATTTATGATATACTTTTCTACAATGTATATTTCATCATTAAATGAAATAGCTTAATTTATTTGAAGGGATTTTTGTGCCATGATAAAACCTTTTTTCGGCTACCAAGTCGGAGCATTACTTTACTGCCCAGCCAATGCGCATGACTCTATTGTAAATGCTATTGTATCAGAAAAATTCCCACGCCCATTTTCCCTTGCATTCTGCTTGGAAGATACTGTGCGTGAAGATGCTGTAGAAGAAGCTGAACAGCAGCTCTATAAAAATCTGTCTGCACTTGCAAGTGCCCACCAGCATAAGGATTTTTATTTTCCTCTTCTCTTTATCCGTGTGCGCTCTCCTCAGCATTTGGAAAAACTGCTTAAACTCTATGCTCCATTTTCAGATATTTTAACTGGATTTATTCTGCCAAAGTTTTTTGTCGAAAACTGTGAATCTTATGTATCTATTATGGATCATACAAAAGAATCACCAGATTGCAACTATTACTTTATGCCCACTTTGGAATCTGCTGCCATGATTGATTTAAATACACGATACACAAACCTCGCATTTGTCAAAAACGCTCTGGCTGATGTATCTGACCGTATTTTAAATATCCGTGTTGGAGGAAATGATTTATCCCATGCGTTCGGACTGCGCCGACGGGCAGAACACACAATCTATGATATGAAGCCTGTGGCAGATTTGCTTATCGACATTGCCACCACATTCGCAACAGATTACGTCGTTTCCGGTTCTGTTTGGGAATACTATTCCGGTCCAAACTGGGACACAGGCCTTCAACAGGAGTTGGATTTGGATCTTTTGAATGGGTTTATTGGAAAGACGGCTATCCATCCCAACCAGATTCCCATAATCAACGAAGCATTAAAAGTGACAAAATCTGACTATGAAGATGCTGTCAGCATACTGAATTGGAACAATGAAGATGTCCATCTTGTTTCCTCCAATCCTGCAGCAACACGCATGAATGAATACAAGGTTCATCATCGCTGGGCAGAAAAAATACTTCTCTTAGCCAAATTATATGGTGTAAAAGAAGGCTGATTGTATTCTCTATCTCCCCACAATGAAGAAAAACAACCATTGGATATTTGGAGGATACTTTCCATTCCCCGTAACTCCGGTCTTGGTTTCGGGTGATGGCAGTCCGTTGTTTCCATCAACTGTAGCTCATTAGCTATATTGTTTGGACATACACTTCTATGGCACTAGACAAATAGATTCTCTTTGTGACAGTTGTGAACAACTGAAAAATGACTCAGTTATTCTTTTACTGTTGCATAAAGTCAAACGGTATAAATGTGTCTTTTCCTACTTCTCTGTCTAAAGCAGACAGAGTTTTTTTATTCGCAATACATTGTCTGCAATCCTATTGTAAATACCATATTTATTCACAACGGGAACAGAGGTAAGTCCATTATTGAAGATATTTCACTGTATAAAATGAAAATGTGATGCTCATGGCACTTTGTTCAACAATCTTTCATTACCGCCCGATATGATGTCAGATAATTCATAACTTACAATATCGTGAAAACATTTTTTGCCTTTTGCAATTCCACCAAACCCCATTTTCATGCCTTCTTCTCTAAATTATTCTATTCGCTACACTCTTTTTAATATTCGTTAGGTACATAAACGAACGCAGTGTTCCTTATGATGGAGTACAACATTATACCATTCTGATAAAAACCCCTCCTCATCTTGTAGAGAAGGGGTCTTTATACTATATCTATAGAAGATAAATTACAACAATTTCCATGAAGTACCTGTTTTTTCCAGTACATTCTTATATTAAAAAGAGATTTTTCGTTTGTCCTTCATCATTTTTTGGTAAAGTTCACAAGCATTGTTGCAACTTCCGCTCTTGTTGCCTGACCAGCAGGATCTAAAACTGCATCACCTTTACCACTCATAATTTTATGTGCTACAGCCCAGTTCAATGCAGACGTTGCATAGCTTGAAATTTTGTCCTTATCTGTGAAGTGATCAAGATGTTTTCCTGTTGTTGTGGTATCCATGCCTTTATATTTTGCATATCTATAAAAAATAGATGCCAACTGCTCTCTTGTAATATCATTGTTGGGTCCAAATGTTGTTTCATCAAAACCGGATACAATACCATTCTTTGATGCCCATGCAACCGCTTTTGCATAATACTGATTGCCATCAACATCACGGAAGTGTGCTGTATCATCGACATTTGGACTTCCTTCCAAACGATATAATATGGTTACAATCATACCTCTTGTTGTTTTTGCAAAAGGAGCAAAAGTATCTTTTGTAACACCACTCATCAGTTTTTGTGCATATACTGTCATCACACTGTCATAAAACCAGTCTGTCTTTTTGACATCTTCAAAAGGAATAACCTCGTTAGGTATTTCTGTTGCTTCTTCCGGAATTTTATCAAACTCTGCTTTGATTGTTATTTCCGTATTCGGCATAATGAATGTATATGTACCATCTGATTTTTTTGTCAACTGCACTTCTTTTCCGGACTTGTCAGCTACAATCAGCTTATTCAATACGTAATCTGGCTTTGCTGTTGTTGTAATCGTTACAGTATCCCCACTTTCTGCGGATTTTTTATTGATATCAATTGTACCACCAATCACATTTTCAACAGTAACCGTATGTTTCTTGTGACTTGTCGCATTGTTGCCAGAATTTCCATGACCACTTGTTCCGGAACCACTTCCATGGCTTGGATTAGGATTAGGTGTAGGTGTAGGCGGAGGTGTAGGATTACCGCCATTATTCTGAACACTTACGGCAATAGTAAATGTCTTGTTATCTTTGGTTATGCTGATTTCTCGGCTTTGTGCTGTGAATGCCGTGTTATCATCTACAAAAACGCCATTCAATTTCACTGTAGCACCAGACAAGTAATCTTTCATATTTACTATTTTTTGTGTACCATCCTGATATTTTATGGTTATGGTTATTCCGCTGTTACGCAATGCTTCCAATACCTTTGCATTTTCTTTTACCATGATAGTATTTTGGCTTGGAGAAACTGTAGCAATAACTTTATCTGGTTCTACATGAACAGGTTTTACAGAAACTCTCATCATAAATGCACCTGTTTCATCTGCTACCTGCCAAGCACCGTTTGCCATTCTTCCGTTATGTGCCCCCGAACTGTTACGATCAATTGTGATTAAGGCACTTTGAGAAATATCTCCTATCTGACGATATGCAATATAGAAATCATCATTTACGATAATGGATTGTGGCAATTTTATTTCTGTCCATTGGTTATCTGCACCTGCAGTTGCCTTTGTGAATCCTAATAACTGTCTGCCGGGATAACCATCAAATTGGTCATTTTCATAAATGGCATATTCAAAGGGTTTACCTTCTGATGTATGGGAACCACCACTGCTGCCAAACATGATTTTGATGCTATCTATCAATACTTTTTCGTCATTTTCTACTTTGACACCTGCAATACGACCATCTTCTAATGTATTCAAATATTCCTCCGGCTTACCATCGTCATAGCTGATTTCTTTTGTATTTTCAGAGGAGATGGTTTTTTTCAATGTAACTTGTCCCAGTACGCAATTTTTTCCTTCTTCTACCGTAATCAACTGGTCCATAGAATCGTATCCATCTGCGGAAATGTGTAATACATATTCCCCTGCATACACATTAGAAATTGTAATTTCTCCATTTCCATCAGCTTTTGCTCTAACTGCGTCTTCTACATCTGCACCCTTGGTAATCATTGCCACTGCATTTGTAATAGGATTTCCGTCTGTATCTGTCACTTGGCATACAATTTCATTTTCAGAAGCAGGCTCTAATGTAAAATCATAGGTAGCAGGGTCTGCTCCAATGGTAACAGATGCCTTTTTTGTTTGATATCCTTTTTTAGAAACCTCCACGGTATATGTTCCTACTGGATGTTCCATACGGTATGCACCAGTACCAACTTCCGTTTGTACTGCTGTACCTGTTTCCAAGATAGTCACTGTTGCCTCCAATGGCAGAGAAATCTTGTCATCAGCTTTTTTATCACGGAATACCATTGTATCTACATCAAGTGCCTTCATATTCTGCAAGGTAAATGCTGTAGCATTTCCATCTGCCATATGCACATTTGCTGCCTGTTCCATATCTTCTTGTGTTGTGTGATCAGATTGTGTCTTTGATGCATTAGTAGTAATCAGAACATCATCAATATACCAGCCACCACAATCAGATTCAGATGCGGAAGAACCTGTTTCCAAAACAAATTTGATTTTAAATTCATTTGTTTGATATTCAGCAGGGATATCAATACTTTCTGTATACCAGGCATTAACGATTCTGTGTTGATTATCATCTCCTGCTTTTTCTAACGTATCACTATCCAACGTGAATTGTTTTTCCCATGTAGCACCATTATCTTTGCTAAAATAGATGTGTCCTTGGTCCTCATCGTAGTTATGATAGTCGCCATATTCTTCAACCAAGCCTTTTCTACCATGAGTATTAAACCAATTCTGGAAATATAATTTTCCATCTGACACATCAGAAATATCCAATGTATTCGATTCTAATGTATAAGTTGCCTTTGGCTGTCTATAATCATCAGGGACTGTTGCCCACATGTGCAAGCCTTCATTTTTGCCTTTGAACGCAGGTTTGGTAGGCTTACTGCCGATTTGATTACTGGGCAGACTATCCGGAATATTATACGCCCCATGTGTCCATTTATTTCCACTGCTGTCCGCCTGAGAAGTCCAGCCTGCATCGCCATTTTCAAAGTCAATCTTTATTTTTTCTTGACCTGATGTAAATGTATGTTCAAAAATTGTCGTTTTCTCACTTTCATTATCACCTGCTTTTGCTGTTGCATAATAATAATAAGTACCTTGCTGTGGTAACGGTGTATCTGTCAATCTTACATAAGCATACTCCGAAGTCAAAGATTCTTTGGTTACTTCACATACCGGTTCATATTGCCCGTCCCTCTCCGTTGCTCTATATAAATAGTAGCCAGTAACAGTAGGGTCTTTCAACTGTGCAAAAGAAAGTTCCACTTCACCTGTTGGTCTGTATCTCATTCCGATATCTTCTGTAGGTGTTTCCGGTTTTTCCTGAGATGCTTCTTTAATTTCTATATCATCTACATACCAACCATCATTTTCTTGTTCCGCATATAAAATGCCTCTAACACCAAACATAACATAAATCTGTTTTCCGGCATAAGCAGAAAGGTCGATGTATTCTTCCTCCCACTTTTTATTGGAATTTTTGAATGTACGGACTTGTTTATATTCCAATGGACCTTCTGTAGCTTCTGCAATCCAAACTTCCGCAGTTTCAAATATTGCATATTCATAGTTGCCCATATCATAAAAATGGTTAAATGTTAAAGCTGCTTTTTTACCGCCTGTTTTTTCATCTGACAAGTCAATGACAGGCAATACAAAAATCGCATCGCTCATGCCTTTATAATTTCCGTCCAAATTGGTACCTAAACATTTTTCACCCGATGCTGCTTGATTTGGCCCACTGGTTGGTGTACCCCACTCCCAGATTGGTGTTTTTCCACCAAACTCAATACCATCTGTGTTGTCTTCAAAATTCTGTTTATAGCCAATGCTGATACCAGAGGTAACTTCTGATTCAAATATATCTGTTGTGAGTTCCTTATCTGTAACATCAACTGCCTTGATTTGATATTCCATACCTGCAACATTGAGTTTTTCTTTCGAAATTTCTGCACGGTATTTACCATCTTTCTTGGTACCCGCTGTAAGCTCCATTTTACTTTCTTGCCAACTTTCCGTCCCTTTTGTCCTAAAGTACAATGTGACTTCTTTGATTCCGCTTGCATCTGATACTTGTGCTTCAATTGGTGTAACCGGTGCAGAGGTAAACATTTGTTTGATGGGAGCATGTTGGATAACCGGAGTATCACTGTCTGTACCATCTTGATATACATGACCAGATAATGTACCAAAAGCATTTGTATCTGCACCTGCATCTGCGGATTTGAGTTTTTTCACTGCGTTATATACATTAATTTTCCCATATCCATATCCGGAGTTAGGTGTATTTACATAATATTCATCTGTCAAAGGTGTTGCCGTTTCTTTCAAAGCGTTTTCCATTTCTTCCACAGATGCATCAGGCTTTGCTTGCTTTAATAAAGCAAAAGCACCAGAAACGTGCGGGCATGCCATAGATGTACCAGTCATCAAGGCATATTCACCACCAGGCATGGAAGAACGAATATTGACCCCCGGTGCGGAAATATCCGGTTTTACTTTTGCATGTTCGGAAGGGCCACGCAAAGAAAATTTTGCAATACCATCATCTTTTTTCAATGCACCAACCGTAAAAGCTTCCGGGAAGTTTGCCGGTGCATGAATAGAACCATCTCCACCCGGGTTTGTCCGAGAAGTATTCCCGGCAGAAAATACAGGTACAATGCCTGCTGCTCTCCACTTTTTTAAAATTTCTCTGAAAAATTCATCATCAGAACCACCACCCCATGAATTGTTTACAATATCAGGGGCGTATTCCGGATGTGGTACCCCTCTTTCATCAGTAGGCGCCATCATCCATTGACCTGCTTCAATCAAATTGGATTGGCTTGCACCTTCATCGGTAAATGCTCTAACTGCAATCCATTTTGCACCAGGTGCAACACCTAACATATTTCCATGATTATCTTGCCTACCCATAATCGTACCGCACACATGGGTACCATGCCCTTTTATATCATCAGGTTCTGCATTTTTATGGGCATCATCAAGGTCTAACCAGCTATATTGCGCCATACCGGCATCATGCCCACGCCAGCCTTCTGCTAAAGCAGGATGTTGAACGTCAACACCTGAATCAATGATACCCACAACAACACCTGTACCATCAATACCGTCTGCTTTCACCTTATCTTGAGAAATAGATTTTAAATTCCAAGGGATTTGTGGTGTTGATTCTTCTGCATCCATTAAAGATATACTTCTTTCCTCCGGTTCTTCTTCAATCGGAGGCAATTCATATACTTTATCCAATACAATTTTTTCAACCTCAGGATATCTTGCAATTTTTTCTGCAACTTCCTGTGTTGTTGTCATGGCAATACTATTGATAATGAAAAATGATTTATCATTTTCTACATTGCCTTTTTCTTTTTCTTGTTCGATATAATC
>JAHHTX010000033.1 GCA_020024255.1 Anaerotignum sp. | reverse complement strand
TGCGGATTCCATTTGGGAAACCCTTCTTTTCCCAACCCCTTCCGCTTTTTTGAAAAAGGGTAGAAACTACTTTTTCTACAGGCTGAGGCGGCAGTTTTACAGAAACTGCCGCTTTTTCTTTTCCTGTGCGGGGGTTACAGAAGGAATTTATGCTGTTTTATCCCAAATGAGAGGTACGCTGTAAAGGGTGCTGGACAGCTCAATGGGAATTTTCCTCTTTTTTACTAAAAGCAGTCAAGGTTGGTTACGCCAATGTGAAAGCGTCGGCAGTTGTTTTTCAAAAAAATGACGTGCTTCTTCTTTTGACCAATTTTCATTTGACAGATGTTCCACAAGAAAGTCTGTCAATTCTTCGATGGAATGGTAAACAAACTCCCCGTCATGGTAACACCATTTGCAATAAGATTCATGAAAAGAGTTGTCCGGTTCTCTGCTCATAGATGCATCGTCCAAAGGCATTCCGCAGCATTGACAGATAAGCTGTTTTGGACTTCCCAGTAATGTATTGATGGAAACATTGAAATAGATGGACAATCGTTTCAATGTTTCGGTATTGGGTACTGTTTCTCCGTTTTCCCAACGGGAAACGGCTTGTCTTGTGACAAATACATTTGCAGCAAGTTCTTCTTGCGACAATCCTTTTTCCGTTCGCAGCTTGAAAAGAATATTTTTTGTTTCCATTTCTTGCACCTCCTCCATTTATCTTAGCATAACATGAAGGAGGTAGGGAAACAAGCAACTGCCTGTTGCGTTCAGCTTTCCAATTTATCGCAGAGCATATTGATTTGTTTGAGTATTTTTTCCATGTCACGGTTTGTACTGCCCTTATTCTGCTCGATGATGCGTAAAAGACGTTTTCCGGCTTCGTCCAGTTGGGCAGAAAGATACATGGCACGTCTGCCACCTTCGGACATGGCACGAACACGGGGTGCAGGTTTTGGTGCAACGGGAATCCGTACACCTTCGGAAAGAAATGAACCATCTGCCAAATCATAGCAGGCACCACTGAAAGGGGCAGCAGCATTGTAGCCGTATTCCTCCTCCAGACATTTCCGAAAATCATCACAGACCAAATCTTCGCCATGCACAATAAATACTTTTTGCGGTTTCTCCTTAAAATGCCCAAGCCAGTTTAACAGCCCTTTTTTGTCAGCATGTCCACTGACACCGGAAAGCTGCATAATGCGAGCATTGACCTCGATGGTTTCTCCAAAGAGCCGTACTTCCGATGCACCTTCTGTCAGATTTCGCCCCAAAGTGCCGATGGCTTGATAGCCCACAAATAAAATGGTAGAGTCCTGCCGCCAGAGATTGTGTTTCAGGTGGTGGCGGATTCGCCCTGCCTCACACATACCAGAGGCGGAGAGGATCACCTTTGGTCTGCGGTCAAAGTTGATGGCTGTAGAATCTTCGGGGGTTATGGCAAGTTCCAAATCGGGAAATGCTAAGGGATTTATGCCTTTTTCCACAAGTTCCATGGCTTCTTTATCAAAACAGTCCAGCTTATTTTCCATAAAGATTTTTGTGGCTTCAATGGCAAGGGGACTGTCTACATATACAGGAAAATTTTCATGTCCTCGAATGCGTTTTTGTTCTTTGATTTCTCGAATAAAGTAAAGCATTTCCTGTGTGCGTCCCACAGCAAAGGCAGGAATGACCAGATTGCCGCCACGGTCAAAAGTTTCCTGCATGATGCGGGAAATCTCTGCAATATAATCGGGCGTTTCTCCATGAAAGCGGTCGCCGTAGGTGCTTTCCATAATGATATAATCGGCTTCATCTGTATAATGGGGATCATGGATAATGGGCTGATTGATATTGCCGATGTCGCCGGAAAATACCAATTTTTTTGTCACCTCTTTTTCTGTAATCCAGATTTCCATACTGGAAGAACCAAGAAGATGTCCCACATCTGTAAATCGCAGTTGGATACCGTCACAAATATCTATGATTTGTCCATAGGGACAAGGGGAAAAGCATGTCCAGACAGCAGCGGCATCTTCTGTGGTATACAAAGGTGCAAAGGGCGGTTGCCCTGCACGTTTTGCCTTTCTATTTCTCCATTTTGCTTCAAATTCCTGAATGTGTGCACTATCAAGAAGCATAATGCGGCACAGGTCTGTGGTGGCATCTGTGGCAAAAATTCTGCCATGGAAGCCGTTTTTGTATAAAAGGGGTAAAAGTCCTGAATGGTCAATATGGGCATGGGAAAGAAATACATAGTCGATGGCGGAAGCAGCAACAGGTATTTCCTGATTTTCATAAGTATCCCGTCCCTGTTCCATGCCGCAGTCGAGAAGAATACTTTTTCCACAGGCTTCGATATAGTGGCAGCTGCCGGTTACTTCATGGGCAGCCCCCAAAAACATCAGCTTCATAAACATCCCTCCTGTTTTCCCTTTGTTTTTATTCTTTTTTATTCTTAGTATAGCTTTTCTGCAAAGATTTGACAATCAGATGATTTTATCAATACACATCATTTTCCATTGTCAAATTTTATAAGGATTGCACACCTTTTTTATTGGAAAAGAAATGCAAGTTGGTATATAATAAAATACAGGAGGAATATAGGAAGAAAAGGTCAGTAGACGGTCATAAATAAGAGGGAGATGATTGCTATCAAACAACTGGATGAGATTTTTCGGATTATCAGTGGGGAACATACAGAGCCTCACGATATACTGGGCATGCACGAGGTTATGGAAAATGGAGAAAAGGTACTGGCAGTACGGGCGTTTATTCCCGGCGCAAAAACCGTGACTGTTATTGATGCCGCATCCAAAAAGAACAGATACCCTATGGAACGGCTGCACGTTGACGGATTTTTTGAAGCGATTATTGAGGACAGAAAGGAGTGGTTTCGCTATTGTCTGGCGTGCAGTGATTATGAAGGACACAGTTGGCGGAGTTATGACCCCTATGCTTTTCCTCCTGTAATTTCCGAATATGATCGATATTTATTTGGTGCAGGCAACCATTATCGGATTTACGAGAAATTGGGGGCACATCTGATGACATTTGAAGGCACAAGAGGGGTTTCCTTTGGGGTATGGGCACCGAATGCAAAAAGTATCAGTGTCATCGGCAACTTTAATAATTGGGATACCAGACGGCATCCCATGCGGCTTTTGGGTGGGTCCGGTATTTGGGAATTGTTTATTCCCGGTCTTGCTGCCTTTGACCAGTATAAATTTCATGTGGTGCAGGCAGATGGGCGTCAAGTGGACAAAAGCGACCCTTATGGCTTTTATGCACAGGTTAGGCCTGAAACGGCATCTGTTATTTTTCCCATCAATCGGTACAAATGGAAAGACAGACGTTGGATGACCGCAAGGAAAAAGGCAGATGTTTTGGCAAAACCCATGAATATTTATGAGGTGCATCTTGGTTCATGGATGCGTGTGCCGGAGGAGGAAAATCGTTTTCTTACTTATACGGAAATGGCAGAAAAACTTATTCCCTATGTGAAAGAAATGGGATTTAGCCACATTGAATTGATGCCCATAGAGGAGCATCCTTTTGATGGCAGCTGGGGTTATCAGGTGACAGGCTACTATGCACCCACAAGCCGATACGGAACACCGGCAGAATTTCAGGCTTTTGTAGATGCCTGCCATGAAAATAACATTGGCGTCATTTTGGACTGGGTGCCTGCCCACTTCCCCAAAGATGATTTTGGACTGGGCAGATTTGACGGCACAGCACTTTACGAGCACCAAGACCCAAGACAAGGGGAACATCTCCAGTGGGGGACATATATTTTTAATTATGGCAGAAAAGAAGTCAGCAACTTCCTTATTGCCAATGCCCTGTTTTGGCTTTTGGAATACCATGTGGACGGTCTGCGTGTAGATGCTGTGGCTTCCATGCTTTATTTGGATTTCTGCAAAAATGAAGGAGAGTGGACGCCAAACCAATATGGCGGCAGAGAAAATCTGGAGGCAGTGGAGTTTATCAAGCATATGAATTCGATGATTGCAAAAGAAGTGCCGGGAGCAGTCATGATTGCAGAGGAATCCACTTCATGGGAAGGGGTGACAAAAAGTCCCGAAGAAAACGGTCTTGGTTTTACCATGAAATGGAACATGGGGTGGATGAACGATTTCCTCTTTTATATCGAAAAAGACCCTATTTACCGTAAATACCATCATAACAATTTGACATTCGGCATGGCATACCATTATGCAGAAAATTTCATTCTTGTCCTTTCTCATGATGAGGTTGTGCATGAAAAAAGTGCGATGATTGGGAAAATGCCGGGGGATTTGTGGCAGAAATATGCAAATCTTCGGTTGTCTTATGGATTTATGTACGGGCATCCCGGCAAAAAGCTGATGTTTATGGGGGGAGAGTTCGCCCAGTTCCATGAATGGGATGAAAAGCAAAGCCTTGACTGGCATTTGCTTCAATACAAAGATCATCAGGAAATGCAGGCATATGTAAAAGCACTAAACCATTTTTATTTGGCAGAGCCTGCTTTTTGGGAACAAGACCAAAAAGGCGAGGGATTTCAATGGATTTCCTGTGATGATGCGGCATCTTCCGTGGTTTCCTTTATTCGCCGCAGCAAGGACAAAGAACTTTATTTCATTTGTAATTTTACGCCAAAAGCCTATGAGGATTTCCGTCTTGGTGTGCCTTTTGCAGGGGGATACAAAGAAGTATTCAACAGCGACAGAGAGGAATTTGGCGGCAGCGGTGTGGTCAATACAGGGACTGCCGTGGCAAAGGAAATACCGCAAGATGGTTTTGCAGACAGTATTGTGGTGAGAGTACCGCCCCTTGGTATGACAGTTTTTGCAAGGGAAGCAGAAAAGAAAAAAACAAAGGCAAAAAACCGCAAAAAATAACATACTTTCTATTGAAAAAAGAAATACGTTCATTTTAGTTTCAGAATACAAAATACAATTTTTTTTGCTAAATGCTTGGAATACAGAAAAAGTGAAGGTCACAAAAAGATTTTGTGGAAAAACTGCCGTTTTGTTGTTGACGGAACAGGGCTTTTTGTGTATAATTCTAAAATGTACGGTAAAAAAGGCAGTTCTGTAAAAGATGCATGAATTTTGTCTTTCCCGTACACGAATCTCGCATCTGGGAGGGAGGGAAATTCATGTCAGAGGTAAAAGTTAAAGAAAATGAATCCTTAGACAGCGCACTGCGTCGTTTCAAAAGAACTTGTGCAAGAGATGGTATCATGGGCGAAGTACGCAAAAGAGAGCATTATGACAAACCCAGCGTAAAACGCAAAAAGAAATCCGAAGCCGCTAGAAAACGTAAATTTAAATAAGAATTTGTGAATCGGCAAAGGGATGATGGATATGTCATTGAAAGACCAGCTTTTCGCTGACCTAAAAACTGCAATGAAGGAAAAAGATACTGTACGGAAAGATACCATACAGCTCATTCGTTCCGGTATTTTGCAGATTGAAAAGGACAACAAAATTGAGTTAGATGAAGAAGGCGTTTTAGATGTGGTTGCAAAACAGCTGAAAAGCCGTAGAGATTCTTTGCCTGACTTTGAAAAAAGTGGCAGACAAGACCTCGTTGACCAACTCAACAGAGAAATCGAAATTTTATTGGGATACCTTCCAGAGCAGTTAAGTGAAACAGAAATTCAGGCAATCGTGGAAGCTGCGGTGGAGGAGTGCGAGGCTAAGACCATGAAGGACATGGGCAAGGTTATGGCACTGGTTACACCAAAGGTAAAGGGACGTGCCGACAACAAAGTAGTTGGGAATTTTGTAAAGAAGTTGCTCCAAGGCAAATAAAATAAGAGAAACAAGAAGATGCTTGCCCCAAAAGGGTTTTGCATCTTCTTTTTTTGTGGAAAAAAGCATGGAAGCCAATGTTTTCGCATAGGCTGAAAGGAAGGAAGGGAGCGATGACAATGGGAGTTGGCAAAGAGGTGGTCAAAAAGCTAGATTTGCCCAAAGAAATTGTGCTGGATATGCCCCTTATCTCTCTTGTGGGCAGAGAGGAGATTTCTGTGGAAAATCATAAGGGACTTTTGGAATATAGCGAAGAAAAAATACGCATTGGCACAAAGGCAGGCAGTCTTTGCATACATGGAACAGGCATGATTTTGGAGCAGATGACGGCAGACTGTATTGTGGCAAAAGGAAGTATTTCGGGACTTGAATATTTGAGCTGACGGGGTGAGGTTTTTGTTTCCTGCGTTATGGTATTATTTGCGTGGATATGTTATGATAAGGATATCTGGCTTTTCCATGGAACGGTTTATGAATATGGCATCTTATGGCAACGCAGTATTTTGGCATGTACAGACCGGCGGTATGGGGATTGAAATGAAAACATCCCTCGGTAGTATGGAGGAAATGGAATACTATGCGGAAAAAACAGGCTGTAAAGTGGAAATTCTGGGCTACGGCGGACTGCCGGCAAAATTTCGCCGTTTTCGGAAAAGACAGGCATTGTTGTATGGTAGTTTGTGCTTTGGGGGGATTTTGTGTCTGCTGTCTTCGTTTGTTTGGGTAGTAGATGTAGAGGGAAACGAAAGGCTTTCCAAAGAGGAGATTTTGGCAGTTTGCAAAGAAATGCACCTATATCCTGGTGCATGGAAGAGAAACGTGGATACAGATGATGTGACAAAAACATTGCTGGAGTCTTTTTCCGATATTTCCTGGGTTAGTGTGGGCATGGAGGGAACCGATGTGACCATTCGCTTGACAGAAACCATTGAGAAAAAGGAAATGGTGGAAAAGAAAACACCTACAGATATTGTGGCTTCCCAAGGCGGCATTATTGAACAAGTGACGGCAGAACGTGGCACACCTTTGGTACAGCCGGGTGACGTGGTGGAAAAAGGAGATGTGCTGATTTCCTCCGATGTAACCATCGGCTTGGAGGGAGAGGAACAGCAAACCGTCCATATTGCAGCGGCAGGAACGGTGACAGCAAAAATATGGGCAGAACTTTCCGAAGAACTGCCGCTTAGTTATCAGGAAAAGAAATTTGATGGCAGAGTGAAGGAAAACCATGTGTTGTTGTTTCGGGATACGGAGATTGACCTCATTCATCCTGATGGGAAAACGCTGTGGGAAAGGAAAACCATAACGGAAAAACCTGTGGGTTTGGGCGATTTTCATTTACCCTTTTCTTTGCGTAAAGAGCGTTTGCGTGCCTATGAAAATCAGGAGAAAACGAGGACAGAGGAACAGGCAAAACAGCAGTTGGAAAATATTTTACAGAAAAAAGCAGAAGAGTATGCCGGAAAAAACGGCACAGTGGAAAATATAGAGATAGAATATGATGTCTTTACGGACAGGGTATGTGCCAAAGGCACAGCAGCCATTTCCCTGCCCATTGGTAAGGAACAAGAGAAAGGGTTTGATGCGGCAAATGAGTCAGACGGAACGAAACATGCAAATGGAGAATGAGATTATACTGCCGGTATTTGGGCAGTTTGATGGGAATATTAAGAAAATTGAAAAAAGCTGTGGTGTGCAGATTGTAAACCGTGGCGATGATGTGAAAATCGTGGGCGAGGAAGGTGCTGTACAAAAGGCACAGAGTGTTTTGGAATCCATGGCAGCACTGGCAAGAAAGCACGAGGAGATTACAGAACAAAATCTGGAATACTTTCTGTCATCGGCAGGAGAAGCGGATTTTGGGGAACTGGAAAGGGTATACGATGACCATATCTGTATTACGGCAAACGGCAGACCGTTGAAACCCAAAACACTGGGACAGAAAAGGTATACTGACCTTATTCGGGAGAATACGGTGGTATTCGGTATTGGCCCTGCGGGAACAGGAAAAACATATCTTGCCATGGCCATGGCAATTACGGCATTTAAAAATAACGAGGTTAACCGCATTATTTTGACACGTCCTGCCATTGAGGCAGGGGAAAAGCTGGGGTTTTTGCCCGGAGATTTGCAGCAGAAGGTTGACCCCTATCTTCGTCCTTTGTATGATGCCCTTTATGAAATTATGGGGGCAGAAACATTCATGAAGAATATGGAAAAAGGCTTGATTGAGGTGGCTCCCCTTGCCTATATGCGTGGACGTACTTTGGACAATGCGTTTATTGTGTTGGATGAAGCCCAGAATACCACACCGGAGCAGATGAAAATGTTTTTGACCAGAATTGGTTACGGTTCTAAGGCGGTAATTACCGGAGATGTAACCCAGATTGATTTGGCAGAAGGAAAGCGTTCCGGCTTGACGGAAGCCACTCGCATACTCAGCGGTATTGAAGGAATTGGGCAGATTACCCTGACAAACAGGGATGTCGTGCGGCATCCTTTGGTGCAGAAGATTATTTTGGCATACGAAAGATTTGAACATAGAAAGCAGCGTGAAGCCCGTGGAAATAAAGAAAAAGGAAGCAGATAAAAGACAAAAACTGCGACATTTTTTGCTGGGGATTGCATTTATTGTAACGATTTTCTGCATCGGAACCGGCTCTGTACAGGGGCGGGACAAAGTGCAGGTGGGAGATGTAGCGGCAAAACGGTATATTTCCCCGAAAGATACTGTGGATGTGGCGGCAACGGAGAAATTGCGGGAGGCAGCGGAAAACAGTGTTGGCCCCATTTATAAAACCGATGCGGCTATAGAACAAAAGAATATTGCACAAACCGCAGAACTTTTCAGTGAATTGGACAATATATTGCAAAATAAGAAAGAAAGCCAGAGTTTTTCTGAAGCGGTGCAGTCTGCCTCTTTAAAACTGCCTGTGGTACTGCGGGAAAGACAGCTTCTTGCTTATGCAAATCTGTCAGCAGAGGATAGAAGCACATTTGCCCAAGACTGCATGAAGATTTTGCAGGAAGCCTACAAGAAAGGCATTACAGCAGACAAATTGGAGGAAATTCGGAAGGATATGCAAAGACAGATTACCGAAAACCTTTGGAATCCCAATTTGAAAGAAATGGCAGGATTGATTTTACCGGCGGCGGCAGAGCCAAACCAGATATTGGACGAGGCAGCCATGGAAAAGGCTAAAGAGCAGAAGCGAGAAGAAGTAGACGAGGTGCGTATCCGCAAGAACCAAAAGATTGTGGATGAAGGCGAAATTATTACTGAGGAAATTTATGACCGCCTTACTGCCCTCCATTTGGTGAAAAACGGCAATCTGAAAGGGGAAATCCTGCCCCTTCTTGCCAGTCTTGTGGTGACAAGCCTGTTGTTTTGTGCCATTTATTTATTTTTCCATTGGGGCAGAAAAAGCCGAAAAAATGCGGTGGTATTGAAGCATAATGAAGTGAAAATACTTTTTACCGTATATATGCTGATGATACTGCTACTACGGCTATTGAAACCTTTTTCGATTTTTTTGACTATGCCGGCAGGACTTTTTGTCATGTTTGTCAGCGTGTTAATTGGCAGACGTATGGCATTATGGCTCAATGCCATGTTCTGTATTATGGGGTGCTTTATCTGTAACGGCAGTGTGGAATATCTGTTGTATACCCTCATTACAGGCATATTGGAATCTTTACTGATTCAAAAGGCGGAAAGACGGGTTTATCAGATTCCTGTAGGGCTGAGTATTGCGGCGGTAGACTTTGTGACAGCCGTTTCTCTGGGTATGTTTTTTTCAGAGGAATATTCCGCAGGCCTTCTTCTTTATGGGGCATCGCAAGGGGCATTGGGTCTTTTGTCTGTATTTCTTGTCATGGGCAGCTTGCCTTTTTGGGAGAATATGTTTGAAGCCAATACACCCCTTCGTTTGATGGAACTTGCTAATCCCAACCATGAACTTTTGCGGCGGCTGCTTTTGGAAGCTCCCGGTACATATCATCACAGTTTGATTGTGGCGAATCTGGCGGAAACGGCAGTTTATGAGATTGGTGGTAATGTGGCTTTGGCAAGAGCCGGTGCATATTATCATGATGTGGGAAAGCTATACGCACCCTTTTACTTTGCGGAAAACCAAAACGGGCAGAATATCCATGATACCCTATCGCCTGAGGAAAGTGCAAAAATTATCACACAGCATACCCGTGCAGGTGTGGAACTGGCAAGGGAATATAATCTGCCTTGTGTAGTGCAGGATATTATATTGGAACATCACGGCACAAGTCTGGTAAAATACTTCTATTTCAAAGCATTGAAACAGTACGGAGCTGAAAATGTCAAGGAGGCAGATTATCGCTATAAAGGAAGAGTGCCTTCGGGAAGAGAAGCGGCAGTGGTTATGCTAGCAGATACAGTGGAAGCGGCAGTACGTTCTATGCTAGGCGGAGGAAAAACTTTCGCAGAGGCAGAAGCAGCCGTGAAAGATTTAATCAAGGACAAGCTGGACGATGGGCAGCTGGACCAAAGCGGACTTTTGATTGACGAATTGGAAATTATCCGCAATGCCTTTTTGACGGTATTCCGAGGCATGTACCATGAGAGAGTTGCTTATCCTGACCAAAAAGAAATCCAGACAGCAAAAGGTGAACAGAAAGAAAACGAAGAAAATAAGGAAAATAAAGAAAAAGGTAAGGAGGAACAGCATGACGGTACTCATTGATATACGAACAGAAGGATTTCCAAAAGCCTTGGAGCAAGTCATGGAAACCATTGCAGCGGACAGCCTGCAATATGAAGGTTTTTCTGAGAATTGCGAAATCAGCATTTCCATTGTGGATAACGAGGAAATGCAAGCCATTAACAAGCAGTTTCGTGCCATTGACCGTCCCACAGATGTTCTCAGCTTTCCCCTTTTGACATTTGCAGAAGGGGAAATTCCCGATAAAAACGAAAAAGGGGAAATCCTTTTGGGGGATATTATCATTTCTTTGGAACGGGCAAAGGAGCAGGCAGAGGAGTACGGTCATTCACTGAAACGGGAAATTGCGTTTTTGACTGCCCACAGTATGCTGCATCTTCTTGGTTATGACCATATGGAAGAAACGGAAGAAAAGGAAATGTTTAGAAGACAAAAGGAAATTCTGGAAAAGGCGAGGATTCCCAGAGAATAGGAAAAAGAAAGGCGTGATGTCTTTTGGAAAACAGGGAACTTATTGCAAAGGCAAAGAAAGCTATGGAGAATGCTTATGCACCTTATTCCCATTTTCAGGTGGGAGCGGCACTCCTTGCCAAAGACGGCAGGGTGTTTACCGGGTGCAACGTGGAAAATGCCACTTATGGTGCTGCCATCTGTGCAGAGCGAACGGCAGTGACAAAAGCGGTTTCCGAAGGAGCAAGGGAATTTGTGAAAATCGCCATTGTTTCCTCGGGGGGTGATTTGACACCGCCCTGTGGCATTTGCAGACAGGTACTTTTTGAATTTATGAAGGAAGGACAAGTCGTGCTGTGGAGTGAAAAGGAAGGGGAGCAGGTTTTTCCCCTTTTGGCATTGCTTCCTCTAGGCTTTGGCAGTGAAAATATCAAATAAAACAAATAAAACGGCAACAGGGAAAGGAGGGAGATGGATATGGCAGAAAAAAGCTGGGAAACACTGGAAGATGCTTGCAATAGATGCAGAAAATGCAGGCTTTGGGAAATGCGCACCCATGTGGTTATCGGCAGAGGCAACCCCAATGCGGATATTATGTTCATTGGGGAGGGTCCGGGAGAGCAGGAGGATTTGACCGGCAGGGCATTTGTTGGTGCAGCAGGAAAACTACTGGACAAAATGTTGGCATCTGTCGGTCTGAGTGACAAAGAGGTTTATATTGCCAATGTGGTAAAATGCAGACCTCCGGGAAACCGTGACCCTCATGAGGACGAAAGACAGGCTTGCCTAAATTATCTGCGGTACCAGCTTTTATTGGTGCAGCCGAAGATTATCGTCTGTTTGGGGCGTGTGGCAGCACAGACCATTCTTGCTTCTGATTTTCGTATTACCAAGGAACGGGGGATTTGGACGGAGCGGAAAGGGTATCATATGATTGCGACATATCATCCCTCAGCACTTTTGCGGGACGAAACAAAAAAACGTCCTGCATGGGAGGATATGAAAGCCATTCGGGCAAAATGGGACGAACTGAAGGGTTAGAAAGAATGCAATATTGCTGACTTTTTACAGATAAATCAATCAAAATTTGCACAAGGCAATAGAAATATAAGAGAATACAACAAAAAGATAACAAAAAGACAACATGGGAAGTAGAACAGGCTTAATTTTAGGAGGGAATTATGGGGAAATTTTATTCGGGATTTGTATCTTTAATTGGCAGACCAAATGTTGGAAAATCTACATTGATGAATTGTCTGGTGGGGGAAAAAATTGCCATTACATCAAACAAACCACAGACTACCCGAAACAAAATCACGAGTATTTTGACAAAAGACGATTTTCAGTGCGTTTTTTTGGATACACCGGGGATTCATAAACCAAGACATAAACTGGGGGAATTTATGGTGCGGTCTGCGGAAAATACCTTTAAAGAGGTGGACGTGGTACTATTTTTGGTAGAACCCACGGAAACAGTGGGGGAATTGGACAGATTTGTTATTGAAAAACTGGAGAATGTAAAAACCCCTGTAATTCTTGTGATTAACAAAATTGATACTGTGCCGGATAAAGAAAAGCTGCTTGGGATTATTGATACTTACAGAAAAATTTATCCTTTTCGTGAAGTCGTCCCCATTTCCGCATCTACAGGCAGCAATACAGACACGCTTTTACAGGTTATTCGCCAATTTTTGCCGGAAGGCCCGCAGTATTTCCCTGCTGAAATGGTGACAGACCAGCCGGAAAGACAGATTGCTTCCGAAATTATCAGGGAAAAGGCATTATATCTGTTGCAAGATGAAATTCCTCACGGTATTGCGGTGGAGATTATGTCCATGAAAAAGCGGACAGACCAAGATATGGTAGATGTGCAGGCACTGATTTACTGCGAGAGAGATTCCCACAAGGGCATTATTATCGGAAAAAACGGTGCCATGCTGAAAAAAATCGGCTCCTATGCAAGAAGAGATATGGAGCGGCTTTTGGGCTCCAGAATTTTTTTGCAGATTTGGGTAAAAGTAAAGAAAGACTGGCGTGACAGCGATTTCCTTTTGCGTAATTTCGGTTACGACAAGCGGAATATTTGATTTTCGGATTGGCAGGAATTGTGCAGTATGTTTTTCTTTTCTATCCATACTCTAAGAAAAAGAGAGGGTGGATATTGTGGAGAAAGAAAAAGATATGTACTGGCAAAGATTTTTGGAAACAGGACAGATTACGGATTATTTACGATATCGCAGAAGACAAACAGTGAATGTCTGGGAAAATCAAGAACACAGTAAAAATCAACAGGGATATTCAGGTGAAAAAGCATGAGTGTAGACAAAATAAGGGGTATTGTCATTAAAGAGCGGCAGCAGGGAGAAAGCGGCAAGCAACTGACAGTTTTGGCAAAAGGTGCAGGCAAGCTGTATCTTTTCGCAAGAGGGGCAAAGAACGCAAAGAGCCGTCTGTTGGCGGGCACACAGCTTTTTTCTTACTGTGACTTTGCTGTTCTTGCCAAAAATGGCTTTGTTTCGGTGAATCAGGCTGAACTTTTGGACAGTTTTTATGGACTCCGAAACGATGTGGCAGTGCTTTCCGAAGCGGTGTATCTTTTGGAATTTACAGATCGGATTTGTCCGCCTCAAATGGAGCAGGACAATATTTTACTGCTTTTGCTCCGTACATTAAAGCAAATGGAAAGAGGAAATCTGCCGCCGAAACTGGCAGGACGTATTTTTGAAATGAAAAGTCTTTTCTTTTCGGGGGTGCTTTCCGAGCCTCTTTGCGAAATTTGCGGTCAGACCAGTGAGGTTTTATATTTTCATTGGGAAACAGGGCAGTTTTTTTGCGGCAAGCATAAGCCCAAAGAGGCAGAGCCTTTGCTGCCTGCCGTTTGTAAAACCCTTGCCTATGTGCCTTTGCAGGAGGGGAAGAAAGTGTTTTCCTTTCGGCTTTCCGACGAAGCACTTTCGCAGCTTAACCGCATTTTGGAACGGTACATACAGGTTCATCTGGGTATCCATCTGCAAAGCCGAAAGTTCGCTGCGAACATTTGTCTTTGAAAAAAAGCACGGTTTTTCTTGACAAAGACAAGGGATTGTGTTAGATTAGTAGCAAATTTAATCTGCGATGAAAAAGAGGAGTATTTGGTTTTGGATTTACAGAGAGTTGCTGGCAGGTGGAAAGCAGCAGAAGAAATCGAGGAAAGGCACTTTGGAGCAGAAGTTTTTCACAAGAGTGGGTCTGCATAAACCAATGCAGGTCAATGAGGGTGGAACCGCGGAAGATGACATAACAGCTTTCGTCCCTTGCTTTACGGCGAGGGACGGGGGCTTTCTTTTTTTATTCGCCTTTCGTTCCTCAAAGACAATATATTTATTTTTTAAGGAGGAATTTGTAATGGCAGCAAAATCTATGGAAAAAATCGTTGCACTGGCAAAAAACAGAGGTTTCGTATATCCCGGTTCTGAAATTTACGGCGGTCTTGCCAATACTTGGGATTACGGCCCCATTGGTGTGGAACTGAAAAACAACGTCAAACGGGCATGGTGGAAGAAATTTATTCAGGAAAGCCCTTACAATGTGGGCCTAGATGCCGCAATTCTCATGAATCCGGAAACATGGGTAGCTTCCGGTCACGTTGGTGGTTTCAGCGACCCACTGATGGACTGTAAGGAATGTAAGGAACGTTTCCGTGCCGACAAACTCATTGAACAGCATATCAAAGACCACAATATGCCTGAAGAAGTGGTGGACGGCTGGAGCAATGAAAAAATGAAACAGTTTGTTGACGATAATCAGGTTGCCTGCCCTACTTGCGGCGCACACAATTTCACGGATATTCGTCAGTTTAACCTGATGTTTAAAACATTCCAAGGCGTTACAGAAGATGCGAAAAACTCCATTTATCTTCGCCCTGAAACAGCACAGGGGATTTTTGTAAACTTTAAAAATGTGCAGAGAACCACAAGAAAGAAACTGCCTTTTGGTATCGGTCAGATTGGGAAGTCTTTCCGTAATGAAATTACCCCCGGTAACTTTACATTCCGTACCAGAGAATTTGAACAGATGGAATTGGAATTTTTCTGCGAACCCGGTACAGATTTGGAGTGGTGGGCATACTGGAAGAATTTCTGCAAACAGTGGCTGCTTGATTTGCATATGTCTACAGAAAATATGCGTATGAGAGATCACGCCCAAGAAGAACTTTCTCACTACAGTGCAGGAACAACCGACATTGAATATCTGTTCCCCTTTGGCTGGGGTGAACTTTGGGGCATTGCAGACAGAACAGATTATGACCTGAAATGCCATCAGACAACAAGTGGTCAGGATATGACCTATTATAATCAGGAAAAGAACGAAAAATATATTCCTTACTGCATTGAACCTTCTTTGGGTGCAGACAGAGTGACATTGGCATTCCTTTGTGACGCATATGACGAAGAAGAAGTGGGCGAAGGCGATGTGAGAACTGTTCTGCATTTCCATCCTGCACTGGCTCCTGTGAAAGCAGCTGTTTTGCCTCTTTCCAAAAAACTGGGAGAACAGGCTTTGGAAGTTTATCATATGCTTGCAAAAGAGTTTTACTGCGAATATGATGAAGCAGGTTCTATTGGCAAACGCTACAGACGACAGGACGAAATCGGTACACCTTACTGCATTACATTTGACTTTGATTCTGTGGAAGACAAGTGCGTAACTGTTCGTGACAGAGATACCATGCAGCAGGTGAGAATGCCCATTGCAGAACTTTCCGCATATTTGAGAGAAAAAATGGAATTTTAAAAGATGGGATTTTAGTATTGGGAAGAAACCCAAAATGATAAACATGAAGGAAGCAGAAGTTTCAAGGCTTTTTGCCATTGGAACTTCTGCTTTATTTTCTGTCTGCTGGTCAAAGCCTTGCATGAAATGAGACTTTGGCAAAGGGGCAACTTTGTCGGCATCATCAGGGAAGTCATCATTATGATGGCTTCTTTTTTGCTTTTTACAGGAAAAGGGAAGTCATATTTGCTGATGGAGATGTTCTGATAATGCAAATGTTATGAAATGTTTTTCATTTTATACAGACACATGGTACTTTTGCCGAAAAAATTTCCTGTTTTTAAAAAAAATCATGGTAAGAGAGTGGTTTTTTGGAAAAATCCGCTTGCTTATTTTGTCATTTTGGTATACTCTTAACATAGGGGTATTTCCATAAGCAGAAAGATGAAAAATGTACTTTGCTGTATTCGTAAAAATACAATACGACAGGCAACGTAGCTTTCTTTATACAGGGCAGACGAGGAAAACATTTTTTATTTCTGAAATTCTTTCGGAAAAAAGTAAAAGGTTACGAATTTTCAAAAGAAAACTTCTGCATGGGGATATACCCAAATTTATTTTTTTTTATAGGAGGTAAAAATATGAACAAGAAATATGTTTATATGTTTGACGAAGGCAATGCTTCCATGAGAAACCTGTTGGGCGGCAAGGGTGCAAACCTTGCAGAAATGACAATTCTCGGTCTGCCCATTCCGCAGGGCTTCACCATTACCACAGAAGCCTGTACGGAATATAATGAAGGTGGGAAAAAACTCACGGACGAAATGATTGCACAGATTGATGTGGCACTGGAAAAGCTGGAAAAAATGGCAGGAAAGAAGTTGGGCGACCCTGAAAATCCCCTTTTGGTTTCCGTGCGTTCCGGCGCAAGGGCATCTATGCCCGGTATGATGGATACTGTTTTGAACCTGGGTCTTAACGATGTTTCCGTAGTGGGCTTGGCAAACAAAACAGGAAATCCAAGATTTGCATACGATTCCTACAGAAGATTTATTATGATGTTTGCAGATGTAGTTATGGGTGTGCCTAAATCTAAATTTGACAGAAAATTAGACGAATACAAAGAAAAAGTAGGCGCAAAGTATGATACGGATCTTTCCGCTGAGGATTTGAAAAAGATGGTAGAAATCTTCAAAGAAATCTACATGGAAGACCAAGGAAAGGCATTCCCTCAAGATCCCAAGGAACAGCTCTTTGAAGCAGCCATGGCGGTATTCCGCAGCTGGGATAATCCCCGTGCTTTCGTTTACAGAAGAATGAACGATATTCCTTACAGCTGGGGTACTGCTGTAAACGTACAAATGATGGTATTCGGTAATATGGGCGATACTTCTGGTACCGGTGTTGCATTTACAAGAAATGCAGCAACAGGCGAAAAGGCAATGCTGGGTGAATATCTGGTAAATGCACAGGGTGAGGACGTTGTTGCCGGTGTGCGTACACCTAAGCCCATTGCTAAATTGGCAGAAGATATGCCTGAAGTATATAAACAGTTCGTTGAAATTGCAACAAAATTGGAAAATCACTACAAAGACATGCAGGATATGGAATTCACCGTTGAAGAAGGCAAGCTTTATTTCTTGCAGACAAGAAACGGGAAAAGAACAGCTAATGCGGCTCTGCGTATTGCAGTAGATATGGTTGAGGAAGGTCTGATCACAAAAGACGAAGCATTGATGAAAGTAGAACCTAAACAGCTTGACCAGATTCTGCATCCTGCTTTCGACCAGAAGGCACTGAAGGCTGCAGAAGTTATCGGTAAGGGTCTGCCTGCATCTCCCGGTGCGGCAGCAGGTAAGGTTTACTTTACAGCAGAAGATGCAAAGGAGGCTGCAGAAGCAGGCGAAAGAGTTATTTTGGTGCGTCTGGAAACCTCTCCTGAAGATATTGAAGGCATGGCTGTTTCCGAAGGTATCCTGACCGTGAGAGGTGGAATGACTTCCCATGCAGCCGTTGTTGCCCGTGGTATGGGTACTTGCTGTGTATCCGGTTGTGAAGACATCAAAATGAATGAAGAAGCAAAAACATTCACTTTGGCAGACAGAACATTCAAAGAAGGCGATTACATCTCTTTGGACGGTTCTACCGGTAATATTTATGGTGAAGATATTCCCACTGTTGATCCTGAAATCAGCGGCAACTTTGCAACATTTATGGCATGGGCAGATGAAAAGCGTGTGCTGAAAGTAAGAACAAATGCAGATACGCCTCATGATGCACAGACTGCTCTGGATTTTGGTGCAGAGGGCATTGGCCTTACCAGAACAGAGCATATGTTCTTCGAAGGGGACAGAATTATGAAGTTTAGAAAGATGATTCTGGCAGATACCGTAGAAGAAAGAAAGGCTGCACTTGCAGGTATTGAACCTTTCCAGAAGGAGGACTTTAAAGGCATTTACAGAGCTATGGGGGAAAGACCTGTTACTATCCGTCTTCTTGACCCTCCTTTGCACGAATTTATGCCCAATACAAATGAAGAGTTTGAAGTTCTCTCAAAAGAAACCGGCAGACCTGTGGAAGAACTGAAAATTAAAGCAAGAGGATTGCATGAACTGAACCCGATGATGGGTCACAGAGGCTGCCGTCTTGCTGTCAGCTACCCTGAAATTGCAGAAATGCAGACAAGGGCTATTATGGAGGCTGCTGTAGAAGTTTCTTTGGAAAAGGGTATTGAGATTGTGCCTGAAATTATGATTCCTCTTGTTGGCGAAACAAAGGAAGTGAAATATGTAAAGAACGTTGTGGTGGAAACAGCAGAAAAAGTGCTGGAAAACAAAGGAAAGAAGCTGAAATATCTGGTTGGTACCATGATTGAGATTCCAAGAGCAGCACTGACAGCTGATGAAATCGCAACAGAAGCGGAATTCTTCTCCTTTGGTACAAACGACCTGACACAGATGACATATGGCTTATCCCGTGACGACGCAGGTAAGATTCTTTCCGATTACATCGACAAGAATATTTACGAATGTGACCCTACAGCAAGACTGGATAGAACGGGTGTAGGTCAGCTGATGAAATTGGCAGTAGAAAAGGCAAAACCTGTACGTCCTGATATTCACTTGGGTATCTGTGGTGAACACGGTGGCGATCCTTCTTCTGTAGAATTCTGTCATCAGATTGGTCTTGATTATGTATCTTGTTCACCTTTCCGTGTGCCCATTGCAAGATTGGCTGCGGCACAGGCACAGATTAACTTCCCTAGATAAAGATGTATAGATAAGAGATGTGGTTTTTGCGGGGAAAACAACATTTCATTACATAACAAAAGACAAACAGACTGCCGTTTTGGGATTATCCTAAGACGGCAGTTTTTTGTAAAAAGGGTATTTGAATAGGTTGGCAAAAATAAAGAAGAAAATCATGGGGATAGCAAAATTAAACCAAGATAGGTTTGCTGTTTATTTGGATTATCGTGACTTTATGACCATGACCATGACCATACCTATATATATAGATTAAACTGTACCTTAAATAAATTTGCAAAGGTATTTTTGCAAAGGGCTTAGGTTTGTGGAATGAGAACGAAATAAGGGGAAAAAAGGGAGATTTCAAAGGAAAATGAAAAAAATCGTAAAAATTTGAAAAAAGGGGTTGACAGGAAGGGGGATAACTGATAGAATAGTCAAGCACTCTGATTGAGGGCAAACAAAATAGCATATCGGAAATGGAGTTCCGAAAAAAAGTACAGAAAAAAATAAAAAAGTGCTTGACAAGGAAAAACAAACCTGATATACTAATCAAGTATCACTGCGAAATGGTGATGAAAAACAAAAGAATATATCGGTTGACTTCGAAAAAAGTCAAAAAGTTCTAAAAAAAGTACTTGACAAAAAGAAATCGACATGATAGAATAAAAAAGCTATTACGACAATATAGCAAACAAAAAAGACTGATCCTTGAAAACTGAACAGCAGAAATGAACACACAACCCATAGT
>JAHHTX010000032.1 GCA_020024255.1 Anaerotignum sp. | reverse complement strand
CCGTGACCTCCGCCTTACCAAGGCGACGCTCTACCGACTGAGCCACAGTAGCAAACAGAACTGATGACTAATATATGTTACCACACAGTTTCTGTTTCGTCAATATTTTTTTCTAAAATAAATTTTTCTAATTTCTTTTTGATTCTCTGCAAGGCATTATCAATGGATTTTTCCGGCTTGTCCAAAAGGTCTGCTATCTCAAAATAACTTCTGCCCTGCAAATAAAGAAGTAATACTCGCACTTCAAAACGGCTCAACGCTTTCACCATATGATGCTCCAAAACCATTTTATTTTCCTGTCCGATGAGCATAACTTCCGGGTTAAACTGTTCCCCCTCCTGCAACAAATCCAAAAACGTTTCTTCCGATTCATCTTCAAAAACAGGTTTGTTGAGAGAAACATAGGAATTTAAAGGTTGGTGCTTTTGTCTGTTTGCCGCCTTAATGGCCGTAATCATTTGTCTTGTGATACAAAGTTCTGCAAAACTGCGGAAAGATGCGTTTTTTTCTCTTTCATAATCCCGAATGGCTTTATAAAGTCCAATCATCCCCTCTTGGATAATATCCTCGTTATCTGCACCAATAATAAAATATGTACGGGATTTGGCTTTCACCAGTGGTTTGTACTTATCCAAAAGATGTTCTTCTGCTTCCCGATTGCCCTGCTGTGCCTGCCCTGCCAACCATTCATCTGTATATTGTTTTTCGTCTATTGCCTTTTTCTCTTTCTGTCCTGTAACCATATACCAACCTCAATCGTTCTATTTTTTTCTGCGTAATGCTTCCAGCCATGCCACAGCATCTTCGTCCAAATGTTCCATAAGCATATTATTTTTTGCCGGTCGTTTTTCTATAAAATCTTCCCGCAGTTGTTTTTCCACACCAGATATCTCCCTTTGCAACTCCCTTGCCGACATCCGGATTGCCCCCTGTCCGGAAATAATGAGTTGTTCCAAGCCGTCTGCCGTTGCCACACGGACACGGATATGCTTTGGTAAAGAAGTAACCACCCGTTCAATATAGTGGTCTGCCGTTTCCGCTTCTTTTGTATATACCACATAAATATTATCATAGAGAGAAATCGTTCCGGGACTTCCTTTTACCAGATAGGCATCAAAAACGACAATAATCGTGGCTTTCTGCACACCTTTATAATTAGACAGAATATCCATCAGTTTTTGTCTTGCACTTTCCAAACTGACCGTTTCCATCAAATCACGCAGCTCGTCCCATGCGTGGATAATGTTATATCCGTCTACCAACAGAAAATCTTCCTGCATCTGTGACTCCCCCCTTCTTTTTTTCTTATTATTGATAGGCTACCACACCTTGTGCCATTTTGCAAACAAAAAAAGAAATGCAGTCATCAGACGAAAGCAGAGAATATAAACAAATGCCTTTAGCAAAGGGTTTTCCAAACACTAAAATGCACTTTGTCACATCTCTGCTTTTGCCTACTGTCTGTTATTTGCCACTACAGAAATTTCGCTGTCGCACCACTTCATACATCAAAAGTGCCGCCGCTACAGAGGCGTTGAGAGAGGAGATTTTCCCATACATCGGAATAGATGCCGTAAAGTCGCAATTTTCCTTAACCAAACGGCTGACCCCATCTCCTTCGCTGCCGATAACCAGTGCCAAAGGCCCCTTCATGTTGGTATCAAAGTGGTCAAGTCCCTTCATATCTGCACAGGCAATCCAAAGCCCCTCTTTTTTCAGATATTCCATGGTCTGCACAATATTGGTCACTCTAGCCACAGGCATATATTCCAATGCACCTGCAGAAGTTTTACCCACCGTAGCATTTAAGCCCACAGACCGTCTTTTGGGGATAATGACACCATGTACACCGGCACATTCGGCTGTCCGCAAAATTGCCCCAAGATTATGCGGGTCTGTAATGCCGTCCAAAAGAAGGATAAAGGGGTCTTCTCCCTTTTCTCGTGCTACAGCCAGAATATCCTCTACTTCTACATAATCATGCGCCGAAACCAATGCAATGACCCCTTGATGATTTTTTGTCTGGGACATTCCATCTAGCTTTTGCCTGCTAACCTCCTGCATGACAACACCTTTTTCTGCCGCCATTGCTACAATGCGACGGATTGTGCCTTCCACATTGCCTTTTGCCACATAAAGTTTTTCAATATCCCTGCCGCTCCGCAGTACCTCCAATATGGCATTTCTGCCTTCCAGTTGATTTTCATTTAATTCCTGATTCTGATTCGTAAACTCTTCTTCTTTTTTCGGACGGTTTCTTTTTCCTTTACCGCCCCACTCCTGCTTTCTTTTTTCCACAGAAAAAACCTCCTGCTGTTCTTATTTTCCCTGTTTTTCCATGCCCATACGGAATAAAGCAACGGCTCTGTCCATCTGCCCTGCAAGATACAAATAGCCGAAAACAGCCTCCAGTCCTGTTGCATGACGATAATCCTGTAAATCCGCATTTTTTGGCGTCGTATAAGACTTGGCATTCCGTCCTCTGCGAAATACTGCCGCTTCTTCATCGGTCAGATGATCTGCAATACGAAAATACATCTCTGCCTGTGCTTTTGCATTCACAACTTCTCTTGCTTTTTTGTGCAGACGATTCACCGGTGCATTGCCTTCAGCCAAAACCATAGTACGCACACACATCTCATAAACCGCATCACCGATATAGGCAAGAGCCAAGGGGGAAATTCCCTTTGGCTCTATAATTCCTTCTTTTCCCAATAATAAATCTAATGCTTCTAAATTTTTCATCATTAACCTCTGAACCATTGTACGCCCTGACGTGTATCTTTAATGGTGATTCCCATAGCTGCCAGTTCATCACGAATGGCATCAGCAGCCGCAAAATCTTTTGCTTTTTTTGCCTCTGCACGTTTTGCAATGAGTGCTTCAATTTTTTCTGTATCCTCGTCAGGCACACTATCCTCTTGCATCTCCGCAATACCCAGTACACCGCACAAATGTGCCAACATATCCTGAATTTTTTCTGCGTACTCTTTAGAAACTCCTGCTTTTACAGCAATATTGGAAAAACGCACCAGTTCGTAAATGGCAGAAATGGCATCGGCTGTATTGAAATCATCATCCATTGCCGTTTCAAACTGTTCTTTGTATTTTTCCAGTTCTGCGGAATCTTTTTCTTCTGCCTCAGTCATTTTAGTATCGGCACAGTTTTTGATATAGAAATCCAATTCCTTTCTTGCATTTTTGATGCGTTCCAAACCATTCTGGCAAGCCTGCATCAAATCTTTGCTGAAGTTGATGGGACTTCTGTAATGCCCATTCAAAATAAAGAATCGAATGACTTCATAAGGGAACTGTTCTGCAATATCTCTTACGGTAAAGAAGTTGCCCAGAGATTTGGACATTTTTTCATTATTTATGGTGATAAAGCCATTATGCAGCCAATATTTTGCAAACTGGCAACCGTTTGCCGCTTCACTTTGTGCAATTTCATTTTCGTGGTGTGGGAAAATCAAATCTTCTCCACCTGCATGAATGTCAATGGCATCACCTAAATAATGTTTTGCCATCACAGAGCATTCAATATGCCAGCCGGGTCTGCCTTCACCCCAAGGAGAGCTCCAGCTGGGTTCCCCTTCTTTTTTCGGTTTCCAGAGTACAAAGTCTGTAGAATTTTTCTTGGCATCATCAATGGTTACACGTTCACTTGCACCTGCAATAAGTTCATCTAGGTTCTTTTTGGACAATTTGCCGTATTCCGGAAATTGTTTTGTATTGAAATAAACCGTTCCGTCCTTTTCATAAGCAAAGCCTTTTCCAATCAGTGTTTCCACCATATTGATAATGCCATCTATTTCCTGCGTCACACGAGGATGTACTGTGGCACGTTTAACATTCAAACCATCTGCATCATGAAAAGCCTCTTCAATATAACGCTCGGAAATTTCCTTCATGGTACTGTGTTCTTTGTTTGCCCGATTGATGATTTTGTCATCTACATCTGTAAAATTCTGCACATAAGTCACTTCGTAGCCTTTATATTCTAAATATCTTCTTACGGTATCAAATACAACGTAAGGACGTGCATTCCCGATATGAATATAATCATATACCGTAGGCCCGCAGACATACATTTTTACTTTTCCTTCTTCATGAGGGATAAACTCTTCTTTTTGTCTAGTTAATGTATTATATACCTTCATTCTTCTCCATCCTTTCTTCTGGCAAAATTGTATTCGTCAAAAAAATATGCCTTATTTTAAATTGCTCTTCGTTTTTTATGTCCTGTCAATTCTTCGGGAGCAGTAGGTGGAATTCGCATACCGTCTTTTCGTACAATACGCACAGGAGAGCCCACCGCTGTCACATTGGCAGGAATATCCTGTGTCACCACAGAACCTGCTCCAATTTTTGTATTGGAGCCAATCGTAACAGGTCCAAGCACAATGGAGCCTGCTCCAATCATCACATTATTGCCTACAGTGGGATGACGCTTATGTTTTTCCTTGCCGGTGCCACCCAATGTCACACCATGATACAACATGACATCGTCCCCAATTTCAGCCGTTTCCCCAATCACAATACCCATTCCGTGGTCAATAAAGAAGCGTTTTCCGATGGTTGCACCAGGATGAATCTCGATACCAGTTAATCCTCTGGAAATCTGGGAAATCAGCCTTGCAAAGAAAAATCGCTTTTTTTTGTACAAACAATGGGCAATACGATGATTAATGACCGCCCAAAAGCTAGGATAAAGCAAAACTTCAATATTGCTTCTTATGGCAGGGTCTTTTTCTTGAATAACACCAACCATTTCCTTCACTCTCGCAAAAAATGCCTTCATGCTTCTTTCTCCTTCCAAACTGTTTTCATGATATTACAGTAGAAAGCATGGTGTTTCTTTTACTTTCTTCACTTTCATAAAAGGAAAAAAGTATGTTCTTTTTACAAAAAGAAAAGCTCCGTCCTTACAAAATTGTAAAGACGAAGCGTATCATACTCCGTGGTTCCACTTTACTTAGATGATGCAGCATATTTTCTTTGCATCATCTCGCTCAAAAGACTGTAACGTTGTCAACGGAAACAAGCTACTAAAAAACATTCGCCTGTTCAGTTCAGGAACGCACTTCATCCTCCTCGCCCTGTAAACGGCTCCCACCCATGTTTTTTAAAACGGTGACAATCAAATCCCCATAAGCTGGATAAAACCAGTTTATGGAAACTTAAATCTCATCGTTTTTCACCACGACCGTTATTCTCTGGCAGGTGATAAAAGGACTACTCTTTTCCATCATCACTTTTTACTGTTTTATTTTTTCCAAAAGGCAAACTGCTGAAGCTGCAATTCCCTCTCCCGCACCGGTAAAGCCAAGTCCTTCCTCCGTTGTCGCCTTTACATTTATGCAATCCAAATCTAGGGAAAGGACTTTTCCGATATTTTCACGCATTTCCAAAATAAAAGGCTTCAACTTTGGTTTTTGTACAATAACCGTTGCATCAATGTTGATTATACTATATCCCTTCTCAGAAATCAACCCCAAAACCGCTGATAATAATTTTTGGCTGTCTGCATCTTTATAAGCATTATCTGTATCGGGGAAATGGCTCCCAATATCCCCCAAAGCCGCCGCACCCAAAAGGGCATCCATAATAGCATGCAGAAGCACATCTGCATCAGAATGTCCCAAAAGACCTTTTTCATAAGGAATTTTCACGCCGCCCAATATCAAATCTCTGTTTTCTACCAGTTTATGTACATCATAGCCTGAACCAATCCGCATCATTTTCTTCGCCTGCCTTTTTCTCGCCAAATTCTGTATCCAAAGTATCTAAAAAGGATACTTTATCTCTATCGTTTTTCTCTCATACTATTTTATGCAGTTATCCCATAAAATTTACTTTGTCTTGCTATTATAGCATAAGTTTTTTCTTTTGCCATATATAAAACAAAAATCCATTGCATAACACACATTCCCCTATGTCACCACATTGACTTTTCCCCATACTCATGTTATGCTCACCTCAATTATACACAAAAATTGGACTATCCACACAGTGCATATTTCATATTTAAGGAGGAAAAATGAAAACAGAATCAATAGAACTCATCATACAGAAACAACAACGTTTTTTCAAAAAGGGATTAACACTGTCCCCTTCCTTCCGTATCCAAGCCCTAAAAAAATTGTATCATGCAATAAAAACCCATAAACAGGAAATTTATGCTGTTTTGCAAGCAGACCTTGGGAAAAGCCATTGCGAATCTTATATGAGCGAAATCAGTATACTCGCAGAAGAAATCAGGCACATGATATGCCATATTCCTTTTTATGCTGCTGCAAAATCCGTCCCAACTCCATTATCACAATTTCCCGGAAAAAGTTATATACAGCCTGCTCCATATGGTACTGTACTCATTATGAGTCCTTGGAACTACCCCATTTTGCTTACGCTAAGTCCTTTGGTAGACGCATTAGCTGCCGGAAATACTGCAATCATAAAACCAAGTGCTTATGCACCCCATACAGCTGCCCTATTAAAAAAATTAATACAATCTTGCTTTCCACCCGGCTATGTTTCTGTTATCATAGGAGGTAGGGAGGAAAACAAAACGCTTTTGGAACAAAAGTTTGACTATATTTTTTTTACAGGCAGTCAGTCTGTTGGCAAAGAAGTTTTGAAACAAGCTGCAGTTCATCTTACTCCTGTTACTTTGGAATTAGGCGGTAAAAGTCCCTGTATTGTAGATAAGACAGCCAATCTAAAATTAGCGGCAAAACGTATTGTATTTGGTAAATTTCTAAACTGTGGACAAACCTGTGTCGCACCAGATTATATCTATTGTCATACATCTATTCGGAATGCTCTTATAAAAGAAATCAAAAGAGAAATCCTTCGTCAATACGGGGAAAATCCACTAAAAAACCCCAATTACGGCAGAATTATCAATAAAAAACATTTTGACCGATTATCTGCCCTGCTTTCACCTGAAAAAATTGTATTTGGCGGACATACCAAAGAAACTACCCTGCAAATAGAACCTTCTGTATTAACATCTGTTTCTTGGAATGATGCCATTATGCAGGAAGAAATATTCGGCCCCTTGCTCCCTGTGTTGACTTTTTCAACCTATAAAGAAATGATAGAACAGATGAATACTCTGCCACACCCTCTTGCCTTTTATGTATTCACCAAAAATAAAGTATGGGCAAATCACTTGATGAAAAATTGTGCATTTGGCGGTGGCTGTATCAACGATACCCTGATTCATCTTGCCACACCATACATGGGGTTTGGAGGTGTTGGTGCCAGCGGTATGGGTGCTTATCATGGAAAGGCAGGATTTGACACCTTCTCCCATCAGAAAAGTATTGTCGATAAAAAAACATGGCTAGACCTTCCTATTCGGTACCAACCATATAATGTTCTTACCGAAAAAATATTGCATTTACTTTTTCATTTATAATTTTTTTATCGCTCAGTGCTATCTTTAATCACACTACCAGCTATTACAGGTTGCAAGTAATCTAGCACAGCAGCTAGGTAGCATGGACAGAAAAACAATGGAAGATGCTGTTTCGAATACGGAGGAAACACAAATTTTCTGATTATACGCCTCATTCTACCATATTTGATTTGCAATGATGTCAAACTTTCCCCAAAAACAGTGTTGTTTACAACCTTACTAAAGAATCAAAATAATCACTATACTCTTGACAAATTCTGTATATGTGATAAAATAAAGATTTATTGATAATGTATATTAAAAAAGTGAGGATATTATGGATAGAACAAAAAGACAAATAACGGAAATCGCCCGTGAAGTAAACAGGTTTACTATTCGAAATTTAAGAAAAGAAGGTATTGGCTCTTCCGAGTTTGATGTCATTCATGTAATACGAAATAACCCCGGAATAACACAAGCGAATATCTGCAAAATTTTGGGATTTGACAAAGGTGCTGTTGCACGTCAAACCGCCAGCTTGGAGGCAAAAGGATATGTGAAAAAAAGAGAAAATCCAGATGATAGCCGCAGCCACCTTCTAGTGCCTACAGAAAAAGCCGAACAGCTAAAAATTTCCAAGGCGCATATAGAAGCAATGTTTTATGAATGGCTTATGGACGAGTTAACCGAACCAGAACAAAAAGAGTTTTCTCGTCTGCTAAATATTTTATTTCTAAAATGCAAAGAGGAAAGTAAAGCAAACTTCCCCCAAATGACAAAACAGATGGAGTGTGAAACAGCCAATGAAATGCAGTAAAAAACGGATTTCCCAAGCAATGGGATTTATTTTGTTGTTTGGGATTGTAAGCCTTTTTTCCGATATGACTCATGAAGGTGCAGCCAGTATCCGTGGGGCATATCTTACGCTTTTGGGCGCATCAGCCGGAATGATTGGTTTTATCTCAGGTCTGGGAGAATTGATCGGATACTCCATGCGTTATGTATTTGGCAAACTAGCCGACAAAACAAAAAAATACTGGTCTCTAACCATTATAGGATATGTTTTGGATATCATTGCCGTACCAGCATTAGCACTGGTTGGTGGTGCGTACGGTTGGTTGTGGGCATGTATATTATTGATTATACAGCGTATGGGAAAAGCCATAAAAAAACCTGCAAAAGATACGATTATGTCATTCGCAGCCTCTCAGGAAGGAGTCGGAAAAAGCTTTGGTATTCAGGAAGTACTCGACCAAATCGGAGCTTTTTTAGGACCAGTACTATTATATCTGATTATGCTATTCAAAACCGAAGGGTCAACCTTCCAGATTTATGCAATGTGTTTTGCTGTGTTAGCAATTCCAGGTGCCATTACACTGATCTTATTACTATTTACCAAACATAAATTTCCAAACCCCGAAAACTTTGAACCTTCTCCAAAAGAATATGTACCATTTAAACTAAAGAAGGAATTTATCCTTTATATTGCAGGAATCAGTTTATTTGCATTTGGTTTTATGGATTATTCTCTTATACTCATGCACATTTCCCGTGTATATACAAATTTAGCCAGTGGTTTTGCTGAAAACAGTTCACTTGTAAACACCGGAACAATCCCTTTGTTATATGCCGGAGCGATGCTCATTGATGCTGTTTCAGCTTTGCTGTTCGGATTGCTGTATGACAAAAAAGGGGTGAAAGCACTTGTATGGTCAACGATTATTTCTGCACCGTTTAGTGTATTTATCTTTACAATCCATTCTGTTCCAATGGTGCTTTTGGGCGTTGCACTTTGGGGTGTGGGAATGGGTGCCCAAGAGTCAATTTTGAAAGCATCTGTAACAACAATGGTTCCGAAAAGCAGCAGAGCCACAGGATACGGTATTTTTGAATTTGCCTTTGGTATATTTTGGTTCTTAGGCAGTTGGCTGCTGGGCATTCTTTATGATATAAGTATTCCTGCCATGATCGCCGTTTCCGTGATCGCACAGTTGGCAGCCGTTCCTTTATACATAAATTCATCTAAACAGCATAAAAAACATCTGGAAGATATAGCCTGAAAGCAGAATTTACTCCTTTTGCACTAACATTCTGAATCTTACATCTGTTTTTCCAAAGTAAAATTTCAACGAAATATGCAAATCCGTTTTCTTTTGAAATTCATTATTTATGTGAATCATAAAGTAAATCTGTATATAATACCAAACTATAATGCAATCAAGACCACCCGCTTAGTGGGTGGTTTGCTCTGCCCCTATAAGGGCTTTTACCATCAACTGCCGCCCTTGGCGGCTATTTTATTTGTTTTCTTTTACTCATTCACCCGTAAACGGGTCTACATATTCACTTAAATTTATTTGGTCGGCTATCCAGTCTTATTTTAACTGATTATTGATATACTCTCTTATTTTAGCTGTATTCTTTCCTACAATATCAACATAATATTCTCTACACCAAAAATGCCGATTTCCATACCTAAAGCAGAACTTACCTCTGCACTGGCTGATTAGGTGTATCCCCTCAAGCACTCTCCATACCGGATATAGACTCCTACACGGGACTGCTGCACATGTTGTTTTCTCTGGAGGACATCTACGGATTAACGGTTGGAGAAGCAGATGGTGAGATCGTCCTGCGGATCAATGTTCGCAAGAACAAGGATTCCGCCGAACTGCACCGTATGCTTTTTGCATGGCAGGAGCAGGCAGCCAAACTGGAAAGCGGAGAGATTATCAAAGGAAACTATACAACTGGTGGTATCACTATCCAGAGTTTGACGCTACCCAGAAACGGGGGAAAGTGATGTCAAAGGAGTTTTGTGTGATATGCTGATAGATAAATTGAAATTCTATTCATTAGCCAAAGAGGTTGGGAGATCTATCATTGTTAATAGCAACATTCCAACCTGTTCATCGATTTCAGAATATGATGAGGCGATGCTACAAGAGTTCATTAGCAATACAAAATTACTTGTTAACACACTGGGCTATAAAACTTTCGATTCTTTGGAAGATACTTCTATGAAACGTGCCAGTAATCAGGTATATTTTTATATAAAAGCTGCTCGTGGAGCTGATGCCAAGGGAGTCGTTATTTCTGATGGGTTCGCTGTGTTAAAAGGATCTACTATTGCTTCAACCACTGTCCCAAGCATGTCTACCAATCTCATGTATCTGCGAACATCTTTGATCGAAAAAGGAATCATTGATTCTGAATTTCAATTTGTGAAAGATCATATCTTTACAAGTCCAACATTGGCAGCAGCAGTAGTAATGGGCAGAAACGCAAATGGGAGAACAGAGTGGAAAACAGAAGATAACAAGTCTATAAAATCTATTGAAGAAGAAAATTTACTGTAAACAAAAAAGAGCTAACCGGTTTCACAAAACCGATTGGCTCTTTTTCTATCAACTAACAAGGGCTACCGTGAAACACGGTAGCCCTTGTTTTATCCCTATCTATATTCCTCCATATGATCAGCCAGATGCTTTAAGCCACGGTTAATACTTTGGACGGCATTCTCAGCTACGCCTTCTTGCCGAGCTATTTCTGCCTTACTCATACTAAAATAGAAATGGGCATACAGCCTTTTTGCTTGTTTCTCTGGCAGCTCCATAACGGCAGCATACGGCTTCTCCCGGATTGTTTGCTCCAGAATAATCTCCTTTGGTGTTGCTGGACGGTACAGGTCATCATGCCCAATCCCATCATCACGATCCAGAGAGTAGTATGCTTTATAGCGGTACATTTTCCGTTCACGGACAGCTTCGGCTCTCGCATGAACTTTGATGACCTCCAATACATCGTCAGAGACTTCCACATATGTATCAGTTTTATACATATTGGGATACAGCTCCCGCAGATTGATTTCCTTCATATTGACCTCCATTTCAGTTCATTGGTTGACGTGCAAATTGAAATAGAGAAAATGGCAGAGAGCAGCACCCAACGGAGAAGCGACCCATTAAACAGAAAGCACTCAGCTGGACACAATTCAGCCGAACGCAGTATTGAATATCACACCACACAGCTACAATATATAGTTCATATTCATGGGCAGATTTATCCACATGTAGGTCACAGTTTTTTTTGCTGGTGTAACTCGTGAATATGGGGATATCGTAAAACAGGCACGGTGGCTCTGAAAAGCCACCGTTTCCTAATTGTGTGTCAATATGTCTGCTGTACAACGGCTTTTTTCTTTTGCCATCGTTCGGCAGAGTTATACTTTATGACTTATAGACTTCTTAAACAGAATCCATGTGCTAATGAAATAACAAACCAACAGCAGCGTCAAAGCACCTACAATCATGCCTATTTGCGACATTAAGGCTCCAAACCCGATATAAGCTGAAATCTCCGCAGATACAGTTTGAATAAAGTAAGTGATCAAAATCGCAGAAACAAAGATTGCCACAAAGATTGGAAGTCCGAACCATACACCTAATTGTTTTAGCACGAGTTTCTCAATCTGTTGTTCTTCCACTCCCAGTTTTCGCAATACAGAAAACCGATATTTGAATTTTCCAGCGTCTAAGAGCTGTTGTAAGGACAGTATGGTAAGGCAAATTACCATCAGTACGACGGCACCGTAAATCATGGCTGCCTGTAAAACAAAGTTGGTCGCTTTTGCACTATTGATCTGTAAGGTGCTCAAGCGAATAGCATAGCTGACACCATCTTCTGTCATCTCTGGATACTCATCTGAAAAAACTTGCTCTAACGCTCTGGCATTTTTGTAGGAAATCGTTTCACTTGTCGTGATATAGCGATTCCGGATTACTGGGAGCAGATCTTCGCAAACACTGTCTGGCAATATATAGAGTACATCAGTATAAGAGTTATAGACCGTTTCTCCCATGGCTTCCTCGTAAAAGGAATGTTCGGAAAGGGTCAGTTCCCCTGCATCTGTCATAATTCGGTTATGCTCTTTTAAAAAGCTGTCCAGATCTTCATCTGTTGCGATGGATTGCCATTGCGTTGTAAACTCGTTCTCTGATAAAGCAATCTGTTCATATCCCAGCATTTCACGGATGGCGTTGTAATCACTTAAAGAAATTGCCAAAACAGGAAAATCGTATTTCTCTCGGTTATGAAAATCATCTTTGTTTGGTAAGTAAAGAGAAAAGGTGCAGTCATTGTCAGTCTTAATGCCGTGTTCATCAAGGAAATCCGTCACAAGTTCATAATTGTCACGAGGTAAATTTTCTTCATTGTATACACTATTATAGCGAGAAGAAATCTGCACATCATACATTGACCGTACATCCAGATAGCCGGAAGCCCAACCCACCAGAATTGGTGCCACAACAAACATAGAAATGGCAAGCACCAGTGTTATGCTGACCAGTGTCATGGTCTTACTGGTGGTATTCAATTTTGATATGATCTGCCCCAAAAAGAATAGATTTTCGTTTTTGTATCTATGCTCTGGTGATTTTTCTTTCCATACAACGATAAAATTGCTAGCAAGATAAATCAATGTGCAAATGAAAAAAATCAAATCAATCAAAATAAATAACAGATATTGGTTGATCGTACCAGTCCCTAGCGGAAGATAATACTCATTGCTTAAGGCTGGTACACTGCCTGCTATGCAAGCATTCAGGGCAGCACAAATCAGCAATCCAAAAACGAACTTAGGAAAGCCATACTTTTTCTTCCGGATAAGCCACAACGCAGACCAAAGCAAAGTTACTATGGGCAAAATAATATTGCCCCAGAACATGATTTTAACCGACATGGCAAAACGGCTGTCATAATAGAACCAGACCTTTTGAACACCTGTCACACACATCCATATAGTGAACAGTTCAAATAAAATGGTCGCAATTCCAATCCAGCGGCTCTTTTTCAGTGCAGGATCATTCTCTCGGTCTGCCGCAAGCATATCTATGATTTTCTTTTGCCGAATCGTGCGAGTATTGAATGCACCTACCACAAGAAAACTGAAAACAAAGAATGCAACCGTCAGCATGACTGTATCCGGGAACAAAGTCCATGACAGTTCATAGCTTTTCCCGTAAGAAGTTAGGAGCATCGCTGTAATAAACTGAGAACAGAACACACCGAAGAAAATTCCTATAGCAATCGAAATCATGCCCATCACAAAGGTTTCCGCAAAAAAAAGCCTCCCGATAGTTTTCTGTTCCATTCCCATAACAGCTTGGATTGCAAATTCCTTCTGTTTTCGACACAGCATATAGTTATTGACGAAGCGTATCAGAAACAGAAGGATCAAAGTGACACCGCAGATTGCCATCTTCATTCCGTCACTGAGAAGTGTAAAGTCATACTCACTACCAATATCAGGCTTGTAGTAACTGCTGGAGATGGACAGAAAAGAATAAAAGAGAGTAACGCAGATGGTCAGGGTCACGATGTAAACAAGGTAATCTTTGACCGACCGCTTTGCATTTCTAAAAACAAATTTAGTATACATGATTTTGTCCCCCTCCAATCATGGTAAGGACACTTAGGATCTTATCAAAAAAGGCACTCCTGCTGTCACTTCCTTTACGCAGTTCTGTAAAAAGTTCTCCATCTTGCAAAAATAGAATGCGGTTCGCATAACTGGCTGTAAAAGTATCGTGGGTTACCATAAGAATCGTTGCCCCCATCTGCTCATTGATACTCTGGATCGTGGATAAAAGCATTTGTGAGGAATGACTGTCCAATGCACCGGTCGGCTCATCTGCCAAAAGCAATTTAGGATGATTGATCATGGCTCTGGCACAGGCGCATCGTTGCTTCTGACCACCAGATACCTGATACGGATATTTGTCTAGGATATCACAGATATTCAGCTTACCTGCGATATCCAAAATGCGAGGTTCCACTTCTTTGACCGGAGTTTTGTTGATTGCTAATGCCAGAGCTATATTTTCGGAGATCGTCAAAGTATCTAGCAAATTAAAATCCTGAAACACAAAGCCTAAATTTTCTCGACGGAACTGGGCAATCTGTTTCTCATTGATTTCAGTCACATCAGTTCCATCCAAATAAATATGCCCTGCACTGACTGTGTCAATGGTGGAAATACAGTTGAGCATGGTCGTTTTTCCAGAGCCAGACGCTCCCATAATCGCCAAAAATTCACCTGTTTCTACGGAAAAACTAATATCCTTGATGGCTTTTGTGATATTTCCTTCATTACCGTAGTATTTCTGGATATGTTCCAATTTCAAAATAGGTTCCATAATATCCCCCTGTCTTTTTTGTTTTCATGCCTTTATTGTAATCCGTATTCATGGTCTTTTGTATCAAGTTTTCTTACATAGTTCTTACAAAAATGTAAGAAGTGCAGAGCGTATCAGCCCTGCACTCCAGTAACAAAATCGTTCATATGGAAAGATAGCGAAACTGTGGTTCCGTTCCCTTCAGAAACGGCAAAAATACCTATGCCCAGCTTGTCACAAAGCCGTTTGCAAAGGTACAACCCAATTCCTGTAGAGCTATGGATCGTTCTTCCATTCTGCCCGGTGAACCCTTTTTCAAAAATACGGGGCAAATCGCTCTCCGGTATTCCTATGCCGTTATCTTCAACAGACAAAATGATCCTATTATCCTTTTTTACAGCAAAAAAATGTAATCTTGGATGACTTGTATGATATTTCACAGCATTACGAATGATCTGATCTAAGATAAAACGCACCCATTTATCATCTGAATAAATACCACATTCTATATCGTCCACCTCGATCGTCACATTGTTTTGCCGCAGAAGATATTTGTTGTCTGCAATTGCTCCATGCACCACATCACTAAGACTGATTTCACGGATGGAGTAATCCTTTTCCGCATGTTCACTTCGGGCATAATAAAGTGCCTGTTCTGTAAAGCGGTCTACACTCTCTAATTCGACCATCAGCTCTCTGGTAAAAGAACAGCGGTTATTCTCACAAGTCAACTTCATTGCTGTAATGGGCGTTTTTACTTCATGTACCCATTGTTCTATGTATTCTTTATATTCTTTTTGTTCCCTTTGTACTTTACCGATCCGTTCCAACATGGATTTTTCAGCCATTTTCATGATCTGATAGAAAACCTGTTCATCTGCTTTTTCTGGTGCTTGCATAATCTCGGGCAGTAAATATCGTTCTTCTAATTGCTCTGTCATATCCAACAATTTGTTTAGATGTTTTTTTCGGGAAAGGTAAAAAAATATCAGACATAAAACAAGGACTACTGACCAAACAGCAAGAATAAACAAGACCGTTTGAATAGTATTGTCACTAGCAATTAAAAACAAAGCAAGTGCAAGCATACCTAGCAGATTAATTAAAATGACGGGGAGCTGATCTTTCAGATATTGCCTTCCGCTCATAATGTATACCCCTGTCTGTGCTTCGTTTTAATAAAATCAGTCAGACCAATGGACGCCAGCTTTTCACGAATACGGGTCATATTAACACTTAGGGCATTATCATCAATGTAAAGCTGGTTGTCCCAAAGAAAATCAATCATATCACTGCGAGGACATATCTTTCCGGCGTTCTTAAAAAGATAATAAAGAATTTTCAACTCATTTTTCGTTAATTCGGATCTTTGACCATTATATTCTATCAAGCTACTCTCCAAATGTAAGACAGCACCATTCCATGTAAGTATCTCAGCTTGCCCTGAAGAATATGCCCGTCGTAACAGAGAAGCAATTTTGGCAAGTAAAATCGCAGTATTATAAGGCTTTGTGATAAATGCATCGCCCCCTAGCATAATACTGTTTAATTCGTCCATATCTGTGTTGCTGCTTGTCACAAACACAATCGGTATATCAGAGAAGCTACGGATCTGGGAGCATATTTCAAAACCACTGCTTCCGGGTAATTTTATATCCAACAGAACCAAATGGGGAGCAAAAGCCCTTAGCTCCTCAATTACCTTTGAAAAATTGTTAACTGTGGAGACTTCATATCCATTGCCTGACAATAGGGTTTTCAGCTGTTTTTGTATGGTTAGATCATCTTCTACAACAAATATTTTCATTTATCCATTCCTCTCGTGCTTCAATACCGCCTATCCGTTGGTTTGGCTGTGTTTTTTGGAATTAGCCACACACTAGCCATTTTCACAGCACTGGGGATACCGCCCACCAGTGCAATAATAATTTGCTCTGCGAGGTGTCACGCCCCACTTCTCAGCGGACTCTTTCAATGTCATATAGTCCATTTCGCACCTCCATGGGATACAGTATAGTTCCTTTGTTCGAATAATACAAGTATGTAGATAATCTTCTTCGAATGTGCAAATGCCAACAACGAAATGGGGCAGTTAAATCCGTTTTATTTGATTTTGAAAACATTGGGAAAGGAATGGTCGGCGAACATATCGGCTCTCATGCCCCTTATGGATACCGTAAAAATCCTGAACCAGATGGAGTATCTTGGGCATACTGTCAACTTTATGTTCTTTCTCATTTGTGATAGCATAAATGCTATCAACTTTCAAGTATTTTATAAATAAAACATCTTAAAGCACCCGAATCGTTATCATTTCATCAAGTCCAATCTCTCCAATGTCACATTCTTCTTTTCCCCGAAGATATGTCTGCATATGGTAAAACATCATACATTCTCGAAGATATTTTAACAACTCTTGTGTCCGGCGTTTATATCCATATGCTTTTAATAATGTCCGCAGCTTCATTCTCACATAATCTTGTCCGTCCAAATAAAGAATCTGCACACGTTTCATCTTAAAAAATAAATCAATATCAAAATAATCTGTAATGAAAGCTGCTTCTTCCACGTCTTTACCAAAAGAGCGAAAATCTTTCTGAACCGCCGGAAACTCCTTATCTATTACTGGCTTGTCACATAAATAATCTGTCCAATAATACACATCTAAATATAGCTGACGCAAATTTGTTCTATAGTATGGACTTAAATATTGATTATCTTCTTTCCAAATTTTTTCTAACATGATACTCGCTGTCTTAGTTCCAATATCCAGACTATGTATGATACAAGCAAGATCAAATGAATCATAATATAGTTCAATCAATTTTATCACCTTTTAACCCATTACATTGTCTACAAAGTATCTGCAAATTCTCTGCCACTGTTTTTCCACCTTTGTTCATCGGTATCACATGGTCTACCTGAAAGAAAATGCGGTCTTTCCCTTTTGTTCCACAACAGGCACAGGTATAATTTCCATCTTCATCTTTTGACTTGGCAAATGCTGCATCTCGAAGATTTTTCTCCAGCTCCGGACTTACCTTCCCAATCTCAAATAATGGTAAATCCTCCAGTTTTCTAATACCCCGCTGCACATTTTCTTCTTCGTCATAGATATGTGGATTGGACAGTTTCGTTAATTCTATATCCAGTTGTCTCCAGAAATACAATTTTCGTCCAAAAAACAGTTTCAGCAGATTATCATCACTATTTTCCCATAAGGCATTGACATATTCTGTTTTCTGTCTTTGCCCCATATCTTCGTCCCAAATATGTTTTGCAATCACAGCCACATCTAGCTTTCTTCTGTCTATATCATCAAATGAATAAAACTGTGGCGAAGTTTCGTACTGGGCATAATACTTCAAAATTCGTATCACATCTTTTTCTTCATATGGCGGTATCATTTCTCCTAAGAAAAACGTGTTTCTACATTGCTCTGCCATTTCCTCAAGCAATTCTTCTACCGGATATTCATCTTCACACTGAAAGCTTTGGAACAGACTTGGTAAGCCTTTCATCAATCCTTCATATGCTTTTTTCGTACTGTCATATACCATCACTTGATAGGAAGAATCCACTCCGTTTTCTTCCAAATAGGTAAATGCATACATTCCAATCGGAATTCTTTGTATAAATGGTACTTTTTCTAATACAGTGGTATCAACAGAATCATCAAGCACAGAAGCAAACTCCTCTATTTTAGAAATTGCTATCATGCGTAATTCATGTTTCATATGCTCTGTCGGATTATCTGTAAACTCATTATTTCCACTGAAAAGGCTGTCTGGATTTACCCATGCAATGTGTTCATTCCAATTATCCACAAAAGAAACTATATATGCCAAAGCAGTTCCACCAGCAGCTTCTCCTCGAAGTGCACGTCCTATCATCTGTGTCATAAGTATTGTAGAAACAGTTGGTCTTGCTAAAAATACGGTTTTAGTCTGTGGTAAGTCCACTCCTTCTGTCAAAATATTTACATTCACAAGTACTTTTACTTTTCCTGCTCTATATTCTTCTAATTTTCTCTTGTTGTCTTCTCTGCTGATTCTCACTCCCGTCACAGAATCTTTTACATCAGACACAATGAACTCCGACTTGATTCCCTCTTTATTGAACAACGCACTTAAATGAATTGCATGAACTACATTGATTGCAAATACTATCGTCTGTCCATACTCTTTTGCTTTTTCCTTATATGTCTGGACAATCAGTTTATTTCGTGCTGCACTGTCTGCCATTTGTCCGGCTACGTCTTCTGGCAATATATCTAATCGCTGAATACTCTCCCAACCATTCAGCCCTAACGCTTCTCCATACATTTCATCTGTATAATAACTTTCAAAAACAGGTTTTGATAAAATGCATCGATTTATTAACTCTTTTAATCCTATCTGATATGTGATGCCAATGTTTCCATGAACCGCTTTTCCGCCTTGTAAACCATCCTCATAAATTTTTGCCAAAAGTCCCTGCTCCTCATCAGCAGTGCGGAATGGTGTAGCTGTCAATCCAATCAATTTTACATTTGATACCTTTGTTTTTACATAATCAATTACTTTGCGATATGTTTTAGCAGTAGAATGGTGTGCTTCGTCTACAATCAAAAAAATTTCCTTTTCACCTTTGAGCCATGCATCTAAACACTGTAAATTTCTGCCTACGCTGTCCTTACTCATAATCAGTAAATTGTCCGCAGGTTGAATATCAATGGTTCTATCATGGGTAGACGCACCAGATACAATCCTATACTGGAAAGAAGGAATATGCGGTATTACCTCTGAATACGCAAACTTCTGAAAAGATTCTGCTGCTTGGTCCAGTAACATCTGGCGATGTGCAATCCATAATATTTTCTTTTTTTGATCCAGTGCATTTCTCAAAAGCCACATAGAAGCTGTGTACGTTTTTCCTCCACCAGTAGGAAGTACAATCATAGTGCTATACTTCACATTTTTATTCATAATATCGAGATTCTCCATTGCACACTTCTGATGTTCATATGGTATTCTCGTATTTGCTCCTTTTTTGGGAAACACTTTTCCAAACGATTTCACTTCTATATAATCTTTTTCTACCATTTGTAACCTCCAAATTTTTATATTTTATGCATTTATCATTCGCTGCCTTTTTCGTGCTGCAATCAAGGTGCCTCATAAATCAGACTCTATCTCTATCATTTTCACTTCAATATCGAATTGTCTGATACATTCCGCAAGAACAGATGTACCTTTTAACTTTTTCATCTCATCTTCATCACCATACTACAATAATTTTTCTGTATATCTTTCCCTCAATTTTTTCAAGGAAAAGCATTTTTAGAATATCATTTGCACTCTTATTATT
>JAHHTX010000031.1 GCA_020024255.1 Anaerotignum sp. | reverse complement strand
TTTTTCTATCATTTCACACGCCACGAGTTTTTGCATATTTTTTTTAAAAATTGTATAAATATGCTAAAGTAAACTATATCTTTTTATCTTCCTGTTGGGATTTTCCACCTAAAAAAGCCTATTCGGATTTCCACTGCCGCTTATATTTGTTCCACATGAATCTTTTATTTCGCAAAATCCCATTTTCATACATTTAAAAAATTTTATGGCATTTCCCATTAAATCGGGGTTTCATCATAACCAACAGAAATAAAAAAGGATGCAGAAGAATTCCACATCCTTATTTAGCGTATATCCAATTTATTTTCCGCAATCTATTTTAAGAAATAGCGAGATATACCCCAAAGTTTCATTAGCTCAATTTTGCTTTTGCTGTGTTTACCAGTGCTGTAAAAGCAGTAGGATCAGATACTGCCAGTTCTGCCAGCATCTTTCTGTTGATGTTCACATCAGCCAATTTCAAACCATGCATCAGTCTGCTGTAAGAAATATTGTTCATTCTTGCTGCTGCATTGATTCTTGTAATCCACAGGCTTCTGTAATCTCTCTTTGTCTGCTTTCTGCCTGCAAAAGAGAATGCCATTGCTTTCATTACAGACTGTTTTGCCACTCTGTACTGTTTGCTTCTAGCACCACGATAACCTCTTGCCAGCTTCAGAATCTTTTTATGTTTTTTTCTAGCGTTTAACGCGCCTTTTACTCTTGCCATTGTAAAGTCCTCCTAAAAAATATACTCGAAATTATGCGTAAGGTAACAGTGTCTTTTTGATGCTGTTCTGAACAGTCTTGTCTACTGTTGTAGCGTGTCTTAAATTTCTTTTTCTCTTTCTGGACTTTTTGCCAAGAATATGCTGTGTATTGGATTTCTGTCTTTTCAGCTGACCTGTTGCAGTCACTTTAAATCTTTTTGCTGCTGCTTTTTTCGTTTTCAACTTAGGCATTTTATATTCCTCCTGAAATCTTCATGTTTACTTGTTTCTCCACAGGCGTATCAGCCTTTTGGTGCTAAGAACATTACAAGGCTCTTGCCTTCCATTTTGGGCTGTTTGTCAATAATGCCAAACTCTGCCGTTTCTTTTGCAAAATTCTCCAGAATAATCATACCGGCTTTGGAATGACCGATTTCACGACCTCTGAAACGAATGCTGACTTTCACCTTATCCCCGTTCTTCAAAAATTCATTGGCCTTCTTGACCTTAACCTGAACATCATGGGTATCAATACCGGGAGATAGACGAAGTTCTTTTATGTCCACAGTTTTCTGTTTCTTTCTCGCTTCTTTTTCTTTTTTTGCCTGATCGAATTTATACTTGCCGTAATCCATCACACGACACACCGGCGGTTTTGCCGTGGGTGCAATTTTTACAAGATCCAGCTTTCTTTCATCTGCGATTTTCTGGGCATCTCTGGAAGACATGATGCCAAGCTGTTCGCCATTCTCATCAATCAGTCTGATTTCCCTGTCCCGAATCTGTTCGTTGATCATTAAGTCAGTAATAGTCAAGCACCTCCTAAATTTTTAAAAACCCTTTTTTGTCCTCTCCTTTGGCTGTAAAAAAAATACGCCGGAAGAAATCCGCCGCATACACAGAAAAACAGAGCAATGCCTGTTTTATATCACTGTATTAACCCCATCGATCTTGGCTTTCAAAAAAAGCACATCGTAAGGTGAGAAGCGGAACTTCTTCTTTGTTTACTTTGACAGTATACCATCGTTTTTTTCCTCCGTCAATGGGTTTCCCTAAATTTTCAAAGAAAAAACACAGTTTTTCCGAAAGTGAAAAAACTGTGTTTCTGTTTTCTTATTCTTCTTTGCTTTTGAAAAGACCTTTTTTCTTCTGGGGCTTTTCTTCTTCGGGAGGGGCTTCGTTGGACAGATTTGGTTCTTTCTTGCCAAACACTTCGCTTTTTACTACAGGCACACGCACGCCTTTATTCTGACCAAATTCAATAACAAAGCATTCATATGTGATATCTGTCACTTTGCCATAAAAACCGCTGTTGGTCAAAACAGTATCGCCAACCTGAATTGCATTTCTCTGTTCTGCCAAAGCCTTTTCTCTTTTGCGTGTAGGTCTGACAGACAAAAAATACATAATTAAAATCAGTGCAACTACATACACAATCATAATCGTGAGTCCGTTGCTTCCGCCAAAAAATCCGCCGTTTGCACCCTGTGCTGCTGCACCGCCTGCCGATGCACCTTTTGCCTGAGGCGTAATCACGGTACTGCTGTTTAACAAAAATGTCATCAGTTGATTCATTGTTTTTCTCTCCTAACGTGGTAAATTTATATCCGCAATGGTACTATTATAGCCAAATTTTTCAAGAGCGTCAAGCATTTCCAAAAAGTTAGACAAAAGCTGTCAAATCCCTATTTTCTGTTTCTTCGGAATCCTTCCAGCTTATCTTTTTTATACGCAGGAAATCTATCTTCATCCAAAGCCTGACGAATTTCTTCCATCATGGTATTGAAGAAATGCAGGTTGTGCAAAACGCATAAACGCATAGCCAGCATTTCCTTTGCCTTAAACAAATGACGGATATAAGCTTTTGTATATCGCTGACAGGCAGGACAGGTGCAGGTTTCATCAATGGGGGTATCGTCCAGTTCATACTTGGCATTCATCAAATTCAACTTTCCCCCATTCGTATAAACATGGGCATGACGTCCATTTCTTGCCGGCAGCACGCAGTCAAAGAAGTCCACCCCACGCTCTACAGCCTCCAAAATATTTTCCGGTGTTCCCACACCCATTAAATAAGTTGGTTTATCTTGGGGCAAATATGGCACAACCTCCTCCAAAATGTGGTACATTTCTGCATGCGTTTCCCCTACAGCCAAACCACCAATGGCATACCCAGCCAAATCCATTTCCCGAATCCGTTTTGCGTGTTCTATACGAATATCTTCATAGGTCGCCCCCTGATTGATGCCAAAAAGCATCTGCTGTTTATTGATGGTATCATCTAAGTTATTCAAGCGTTTCATTTCTTTCACGCACCGCTCCAACCAACGTGTTGTTCGTGCCACAGATTGTTCTACATAAGGCCGTTCCGCAGGCAATCCGATACACTCGTCAAATGCCATGGCAATGGTAGAAGCCAGATTGGACTGAATCTGCATACTCTCCTCCGGACCCATAAAAATCTTTCTGCCATCAATATGAGAACTGAAATATACGCCTTCCTCTGTAATTTTTCGCAAAGTGCCCAGGGAGAATACCTGAAAACCGCCGGAATCGGTAAGAATGGGTTTGTCCCAAGACATAAACCGATGAAGTCCACCCAGTTTTTTGACAACCTCATCACCGGGACGAAGATGCAGGTGATAAGTATTAGATAACTCTACTTGACAGTTTACTCGTTCCAAATCCTCCGTAGACAAAGCCCCTTTAATGGCTGCCAATGTGCCTACATTCATAAAAACAGGTGTCTGAATTACACCATGGGGCGTATGAAACTCGCCTCTTTTGGCTCTGTCGCAAGTTTTTTTCAATCGATACATACATTTCCTCTTTTCTTTCCATTCTCTTTCTGTACCTTTCTTATCTTATCTGTTTTCCCCGCGAAATTCAAGGTATTTTTCCGTATTCTTGTCTTTTAAAAATAAAGAGTGACAAACCTCTGTAGCGAGATGTATAATAAAGGATAATAAAGAATGAAAGGACAGAAAAAGGACAGAATAGGAGAAACCTTATGGCTATTGATTTAATTGCAACAACCACCTTTGGTCTGGAAGCCGTTGTAAAACGGGAATGTCAGGCTTTAGGCTTTCAAAATATTAACACATCTGATGGAAAAGTAGAATTTACAGGTGACGAATCTGACATTGTAAAAGCCAATATGTGGCTGCGATGTGCAGGACGTGTCTGGGTAAAAATGGGCACATTTACTGCTGTAACCTTTTCGGAACTTTTCGACAAAACGAAAGAGCTGCCTTGGGGAGATTGGATTCCTGAAGATGGCAAGTTTACGGTTGTCGGAAAATCCGTTAAGTCCACATTATTCAGTGTCTCCGACTGTCAAGCCATTGTCAAAAAAGCCGTTGTGGAAAAACTGAAACAAAAGTATAAAACAGACTGGTTTGATGAAACAGGTGCATCTTATACCATTCAGGTGGGGATTCTCAAAGACGTGGTTACTCTCGCCATAGATACCAGTGGCTCGGGACTGCATATGCGTGGCTACCGTGCCAATGCACTAGATGCCCCATTGAAGGAAACTCTCGCCTCTGCCATGATACAACTCAGTTATTGGCGAAAAAACAGAATTCTTTTAGATCCCTTCTGCGGCTCCGGCACAATTCCCATCGAAGCTGCCATGATTGCACGAAACATTGCCCCCGGTATCCATCGAAAGTTTGCCTCAGAGGAATGGGAACGAATTGGCACAGACCTCTGGAAGCAGGCAAGAAAAGAGGCATACCAAGCCATAGACTACGATGCCATGCCGGAAATTTACGGAAGTGACATTGACCCTGATGCCATCAAACTGGCAAAAGCAAATGCAGAAAAAGCAGGTGTGGACGATTGTATTACTTTTTCTGTGTGTCCCTGCCAAGAAATTACCTTGCCGGGGAAGTATGGCGTTATGATTACCAATCCCCCATATGGAGAACGTATTGGGGAACTGAAAGAAGTAGAAAATATGTATCGTGCTTTAGGCGGCATCATGAAAGAGGATACCACTTGGTCTACTTACCTCATTACCTCTATGGAATATTTTGAAACTCTATTTGGCAGAAAAGCAGACAAAAAGCGAAAACTCTTCAACGGACGCATTAAAACAGACTACTATCAATTTGAAGGGCCTCGTCCTCCAAAAAATCATTAACCAGCTTTCAAACATGAGAATAAAGAAGAATAAAGGTAAAAAGTCTTTTTTGCTCTTTAGAGAAAGAGCAAAATAAAACTTTTGGGAAACGTGCTAAGAACTGTCACATACTTTTTGAGAATGTGACAGTTTTTTTAACCGCAAAACACCAAAAATAATCCATTATCATAAATACAATGCCCTTCTTCCGCATATTTACAGGATTGTAACGTCCACTGTACATCTTTGTCAAGTTCGGTTGCTTGCAGAAAAAGCCAAAAAATATCATAATAGAACCATAAAAAGGCATGAAAAAGTATAAAAAAGTATGAAAAACAAAAAATGAGGTGAACTGATGATATTTGCAGATAAAATTATTGATTTAAGAAAAAAGAATGGGTGGTCACAAGAAAAACTGGCAGAAGAACTTGGTGTCAGCCGTCAAACTGTTTCCAAATGGGAAGGCGCACAATCTGTTCCTGATTTCAACCGTGTCATACAGATTTCTGAACTTTTTCATGTCAGTACCGATTACCTTTTGAAAGACAGTATCGACATTCCTGAAACTTATGCTCTTTCTCAAGATACCAAACCATGGAAAGAAGAAATCAGAAAAGTTTCTATGGAAGAAGCAAATCTGTTTTTAGAAACACGAGATGTTGCTGCCGCTAAAATTTCCATTGGTGTGATGATGTGTATTCTTTCTCCTGTCGTATTGATTTTGTTGGTACAATTACAAGAAACAGGAAATATTCCGCTCACAGAAGATCAAGCAGCAGGACTCGGCTTACTATGTCTCTTTCTTCTGATAGCAGGTGCAGTGGCTCTTTTTATTATACAGAGTCTAAAGCTGAACCCATTTGAATACTTGGAAAACGAACTTATTGAAACGGAATACGGTGTAGATGGTATGGTAAAAACACGCCGTGCACATTATACAAATCTCCACACAAAATGGCTGACAACAGGTATTGCACTATGTGTTCTTTCCCCTGTACCACTTTTTATTTGCGAAATCATTGGAGAAAACAGTATAACAGAAGTGCTTGCTGTTGCTGCCTTTCTTTCTCTGGTCGCAGTGGGTGTGATGATGATTGTCCGTTGTTCTATATTATGGGACAGTTTCGACATACTTTTAGAAAATGGTGATTATACCCGCAAAAACAAACGAGAAAATCAAAAAAACAAAAATATTTCTGCACTTTACTGGGGCATTGTCACAGCAATCTACTTAGGGTACAGCTTTCATACTTTCAACTGGCATAAAAGCTGGATTATCTGGCCTATAGCCGGCGTTTCCTATGGCATACTTTGTGTCATTCTTCGCATGATGCGAAAAGAAATATAAAAACCTTTCAATAAAAATAACCTAAGACCCTATTTCTTGTCTTAGGTTAGACTGTCAAAAAAGTGGGTTTTAACCCTTCTCGAAAATACGGAAGGGCTTGGGAAATGAAGGGTTTCCCAAATGGAATCCGCAATGGGAATTCACTTCCCATGAGGAAAAGCAGAAGTTTCAAGGCTTTTTGCCATTGGAACTTCTGCTTTATCCTTCCGTCTGCTGGTCAAAGCCTTGCATGAAATGAGGCTTTGACGAAGGGGGACGACTTTGTCGACACCCTCACCTAAGGCTCTATTTCTTGTCTTAGTTTATTTCTGTGTTATTTATGTCTGCTGATGCAAAATATGTAAAAGCTGACAATCCTTACAGATTTGGATATAAGCATTTCCCTCTGCATATCCATCTACCATATCCCACTGTACCTGTGCCAGATATTGCATAGGCTTTCCACAATGGGGACATATTTTGATTTCACAATCCTGTATCCAGAAGGCAAAACCGCCTACAGAAGAACCGCCGTCCCAATCTGCCGCATAACGCAAAGGAACAGGGTGTCCCCCCAAAATATAGGTATTGGCACAGAGTGCCTCCACCCCTTCTTCCCCCATATAATCATCTGCTTCAAATTCTTCCTCATCTAAAAGAACACTATTGCCATCTAACGTATATGCTGTAAAACATTCTTCCATTTCACAAAGGCAGTTTGGGCAGCATTTCGCCTTGATGATGCCATCAATACCCAAAAAATCCAGACTTTCTTCTCTGCCGTCCAATTCCAAAAGGTTGACGATTTCACAACCGCAGTGTTTACAAAATTTCCCTGTATGTGTACCGATTTTTACAGGACTGTGCTTTCGTTCCTCTGCTGTGCCTTTCACCATGAGATAACAGGTATCAAACTGTGTTTTTAAGAAATTTCCGTCTTTATCATAAGACCAGCCGCCATATACTGCATAAAACTGTGGTGTAACAAATAAATCCTCCTGCCATTTTCTTGGACGCTGTTCCAGCTCCCAAAAAGCCTTCTGCACATCTTCCCCACCACAAACAGCAAGTGCCAATAATAATCCTCCTGCCAATCTGGCATCTGTTTGCTCTTCGTCCAAAAGCATAGCAAGCATTTCTTTCTTGACCTCTTCAGAAACATCTTTGTACATCTCTTCAGGGGAGAAAAGTCTTTTTGCAAAAGCTACTTCTGCAATTTTTTCAGTATGGATATCTCTATAATTCAGCAGCTTTTTAAAAAGATCATATTTTTCATATAGGTCGCCTGTTTTCTCAATCTCTGCACAAATTTCTTCTATGGCTGCATCTATTTGGTCTTGGGAATAGGATAGTATTTCCTTTCGTTTATTTTCTGCCTGACACAGATGACAAATACCATCAAAATAAATTTCCCGTCCGCATTGTTTACATTGCTGCACTTCTCTGCCCATAAGGCTTTCCCCTCTCTTTTACTGTTTATCCACAATGAAATTGTATAATGCTTCTTCTGTCAACACCTGAAAGCGGTTTATCCCCAAATCTTCTGCTCTTTTTTCCAATATATGGAGCAAAATATCGTAATAACTGCCTTTTTCCTTCATTTTCTTTGCAAGACGGGGAATCACTTCCTCATTCATTTCCCGTAAAGAAGGACTTCTACCATTTTTTTCCTCCTCGTGAAACAGAAGGCTTTTCAGCACTTCATAGGCTTTTTCCTCAGTCCATTTCTGATCAATATAATAGGTTTCCCCTGCCAAACCGTAAAGCATCCGTAAACCGTCATAATAGCCAAGCTGCATATCCTGTCTTGTCTGTTCCCCATCAAACTGCAAAACGCCGCCCAGTTTTTCCCTTGGTGCAATCTCTGTAATTTGGACATATTCAGGAATCTCTATTTTCTTTTCCATGCCTACGCCAAATATCCGTATAGCGATAATATCTTGGTAGCCACGTTTTAACAGGCAATCAATGGGAATCACATTTTGTATACCACCATCTGTATAATGCTTTCCATTTAACGGTGTTTGTTTAAATGCGGGAAAATACGCACTGGCAAGCAGCATATCAATAAGACTGCCTTCCGGCAGTTCTTTGATATCCAAATCCAGCTCTTTATGGTCACTGAGGGAATATGTGACAAAATAAAATGCAATTTCCGACTCTCTCACCTGTTTTTCTTCCACAGCTTCCTCTAACAGCTGGCGAAGTGGTGCAGAATCAAACCCACCTTGTTTAATCACCTCTGCCATATCCTTAAAAAACTGTATCGTTTCTTTGCTGTTAAGTGTCTTATCATAGTATGCCTTCATGGTTTCATCATCTACATCTACAACCTGAGAAAAGTGGATATTCTCCCACAGGGTAATGGCTTTTTCCAAATCCCCCATGACCATCATGGCACCATTTAAAGCACCAACAGATGCTCCGGAAACAGCCGAAAACTTTACACCTGCTTCGTCTAACGCTTTCCATACACCCACTTCATAAGCACCTTTTGCACCACCGCCCTCCAGAGCCACTGCGTATTTTTTTGATGTATCAAACCGAAGTTCCATACTCTACTCCTATTCTGCCGTTTTTTCTAAAGCTGCCTGTAGTACTTTACCTGCAATAGGTGTTGCACTTCCATGGGCATCTGCATTTTCAATGACAACCGCAACCGCAACACGGGGATTTTCCGCAGGAGCATAGCCTACAAACCAAGAATGGTCCTTGCCTGTAGCATTTTCTGCTGTACCCGTTTTTCCTGCTACGGTAACACCACGCACTTGTGCCGCCTGCCCGGTGCCATTTTCCACAACGTCAATAAGCATTTCATTCAGTACCACCGCTTCTTCCGGCGTACAAATCTCCATCATCTTTTTGGGAACTCTGGGTTTTCCGGAATTTCCGGTGTAATGCTGCATATGGTCAATACAATATGGCCGCATCATAATCCCCTCATTGGCAACAGCAGAAATAAGCATCGCCATATATAAAGGTGACACACTGGTCTTTCCCTGTCCGATAGCCGTTTCAACCAGCTCACTTTCTGATGATTTTTTATTCAGGTGCATAACACTTTTGCTATAGGTCAGGTCAAAGCCATATGCTGAAAGCAATCCGCACTTTTCCATTTCCTTTCTTAGATTATCTGCACCAATTTCTTTTGCCAAAGCTGCAAAATAGCAGTTGCAGGAACCTGCCATTGCCCCCTTCATATCTACCAAGCCATGGACACGGTTTTTGTAGCAGTGAATAACCTTATCTTCAAATTCCACTTCTCCTTGACAATTATACGTAAAATCCTTCCAATTTGGGTAATACTCCATTGCTGCCAGTGCTGTTATGATTTTAAAGGTAGAACCGGGAGGATAAATCCCCTGTGTAGCACGGTTTACCAAAGGTGTATCTTCACTGTTAATCAATGTATCCCAATCCCGTTCTACTGTATTGGGGTCAAAATCAGGATATGCCTGCAAAGCAAGAACCCTGCCTGTAGACGGTTCCATAACCACAATGGCACCCTTTGCATTGCCAAGAAGATTTCCTGCCACACTTTGAATATCCATGTCCACTGTCAAAACAACATCATTCCCTTTAGGATCTTCTTTTGTCACAAGCCCCATAATCCGCTGTATCAACTCCATGTGGGGTTTCATCATTTGGAAATTTGCTGCCGCTTCCACACCTGTCTTGCCTACACTGCTGTAGCCCGTCAAATGTGCCGCCATTCTGGCTCGCTCATAGCTTCTTTGATAACTGCCATCTTCCAGCTGTGTGCTTGTTGCAAGGACTTCCCCATCCTTATCCAAAATATCCCCACGTTGTATGCCTTCCATATCGTTACGCAAACGAATATTATAGGAACTTGTGGAAATTTCCTGTTTGTCCACCAGTGCAAGTTTCCCCAAATATCCCAGAAGCAGGAAAAAACAAAGTGCCAAAAACCAGAAAACACGACGAGCACTTCTTTTCATATTATTCATCGCCGTATCCCCCTCTCATATATTGGAGCTGATGACTGCTTTGCTCTTCTTCTTCATTATGCTGTTCGCAATATACGCATACCCACTGTAAAATGCCTACCATCATCAGACTGACCAATACAGAACTGCCACCATAGCTGACCAGTGGCAATGTCACCCCAGTCAAAGGAATCAGTTTAATTACACCACCAATAATCAGGAATGCCTGAAAGGACAGCATGACTGTGATACCTGCTGCCAAAAGGCTATAATATCTTCTGGTGCAATCCAATGTAATCCGAATTCCACGATACAAAACCATGATAAAAATACAAATAACCCCTGCACCAAACAGTATACCCAGTTCTTCACAAATGGCTGCAAAAATACAGTCGCTTTCCACTACAGGGATACTTCTTGGCATTCCTTTTGTTAGTCCGCTACCCAAAAGTCCATAAGTGGTGATGGCAAAGAGAGAGGATACAATTTGATAGCCGCCACTGTCAATGTCCGCCCAAGGGTTTTGCCATGCCGCCACACGCACACGCACATGGGAAAAGAGTTTGTATGCCACCACAGCTGCACCGCTTGCTGCGCCCATACCCATAAAAAACAGAATTTCATTAGATGTGGCAATATAAAGCATAACCATATATGTCATAAAGAAAATCAATGCTGCCCCCAAGTCCTTTTGCAGCACCAAAAGAATGACAACACCTGCACTTAGACAACCTGTTATAAGTAATTGTCGCATTTCTACCCGTTTTCGGAACACACTGGCAAGATAAAAAACAAAAAGAAATTTTGCAATTTCCGAAGGCTGAAAACTTATACTGCCAATTTGCAGCCAGTTCACAGAGCCGTAACGCTCTACACCGAAAATCTGCGTAGACAATAATAACCCATAACATACAATAATATAAGCCCATTCAAAGATTTCAAAACGGGGGATAAGTCGCAAAAGAAACGGCAACACTAACATACCGCAAAGCCCCAATATCATCCACAATAGCTGTTTATGGGCAAAGTCAGGCTCTACTCTTTGCAGCATAATCAGACTCAAGTCCATTAGAAATAAAACCCCTGTCCAAATCAACGGACACCCTTCATAGTAAAATCTATCCAAAAGAAATATGGCAATCAAAATGAAGAGAAGAGAAACTGCGCCAAATATCAATGCCTGCCAATCGAATAGATGGGTATCCTGCTCATAAGACAGTATCAAAAATGATATCAAGTGCATCAATATGATCAAACGTCGCTGCACCGAAATTGCATGGTAAGGACTGCCAAGATACCCTCCCTGTTCATATGCAATATATACGATTGCCTCCCACAAATACACGCCAATGCACAAAATAAAGATATATCTGCTGAGCATTACGATTAAATCAAACATATCATCACTCCACTCCACGGAAGAAATGTCCCTTTGTACTGCCTTTTTCACTCATTTGATGCAGCAATTGTTTGGTTTCCACACTGTACCACTTTGGATTCTGCATCATTTCTATATAGGCTTGCAGTATCCGTTCTGTCCGTCCCTGTCCCTCTTTTGTAAATTGCAGGCGTACGCTGCCTACAGCATTTTCCAATACTTCATCGTAAAACTTTAGGGTAAACAAGGGTTTTCCGTTTAAAATGCTGCACACACATCTTTCACAATCCGTCATCAAAGGGAACTTTTCTCCTTTTCTATCCCGCAAGAAATACAAATCCTCATGGAATCGTTCCTTGCAGTATAAACCACTGTGTTTTTCTCCTGCAAAATTCCCCACAGGACACTGTTGTGTGGTCATCAATGGCAAATAGCCGTATCCAATCATTTCACAATCTGCATCTGCCATGCCTCTGATTTCCTGTAAATTGTTTTCTACGGAAAGACAAACCGTATCCGCTCCCTGATTCTTCCAAAACAATACAGATTCCCTGTTCATCACATTCAAATTATAATCTACTGCTATTTTCTTTTCGTTGTCTTGTACCTGTCCAAACTGTCCTGCACTGCGTACCAAAAAGCCGTCCAAATTGCTATTTTTATAGATTTCCAAACGTTTTTCATCTTCTTGGTATTCTCTGTCAATTCTGGGCAATGCCATAAAACATTCTATTTCCTTTTCGTGGCATTTTTCTAAAATACTTTCCAAATGTCCTGCAAAAAATGTATTGGATTCCAAATAAACCCTTGCAATCTTCTTTTGTCTGAGTATTGCTTCCATCTGTTCCCGTGTATTGACCAAAACCGTCAGCTTTTTCCGCAAAATCTTTCGTTCTGCCGCTTTTCTTGGTGCCTCGCCTTTTTCTTCGGCTTTTCTTTTTGTTTTTTTCAAAATAGACTGTTCCAAAGCCTCTGTTGCCGCTCTGCGGAGTCCGTTCAGATCTTTGATGCCAACATAGATGCCCTCATCTGCCTGTACATCCAAATCTGCAAATACAAAAGGAGTCGTACCCAGTTTTGTCGTCTGCTGTCTGAGTTTTTCTTCTGTTATCGGTTGACTTCCTGCTTTTTCCACAACATTGCCGGTCACATACATACTACTTCCCAGATTATCCCAAATCTGCAAAGAAAGCGGCTCACCCTCTTTTGCCTTCAAAATACCATATATCGGAAGTTTTCTGGTATCTTTTTCCCATGTTTTCTGCAAATTATCATGAAGTGCTTTTCCGAAGGTACGATATACCACATCATTTTTGGCAATATCTCCTTCCAAAGTCAGTGTAATCACTTCCCCTGCTTTAGAATGTTTCGTCACCTGACAGCCCACATGCGGTTCTTTCTGTGTCCAAACCTCTATGCCATCACCAGGTACAAGAGGTTCTCTTGTACGAATGACAACTTTTTTATGCTGTGGCAAATATTTGTCCACAATACCGACCTTCAGCCCCCATGTTTTTGGGCGTTCCGTACTCATCATATCTGTGCCGCCATAAGATGTATAGTATCCTTCCGTAAAACCACCACGGTTAAAAAGCTGTGTCAATTCTTTTATATCCTGTGGGTCAACAGCATAGTTCTTAGGACTTTCTATATACATATCAATATATTTGCGGTAAATTCTGGTTACTCCTGCTACATATTCCGGCGTTTTCATTCTGCCCTCGATTTTCAAAGATGCAATACCCGCATCGATGAGCTGTGGCAAAATTGAAATGGTTGCCACGTCCTTTGGCGAAAGAAGATGCCCTTTGGCAACTTCTTCGGTGCCACGGTACAATGTATAGGGCAACCGACAAGTCTGGGCACATCTGCCACGATTTCCGCTTCTGCCACCAAGCATACTGCTCATAATACACTGTCCAGAATAACAAACACACAAAGCCCCATGGATAAAAGTTTCCACTTCTGCTTCTGTATGTTCTATAATGTGGCGTATTTCCTCCAAAGTAAGTTCTCTGCTTAATACCACTTTGTCAAATCCCTGTTTCTGCCAATAATTCACATCGGCAAGAGAATTGGCAGTCATCTGCGTACTGGCATGAAGGGAAAAATCAGGAAAATGTTCCCGTACAAGCTGTGCCGCTCCTGTATCCTGCATAATGAGGGCATCCACACCCATTCGATACAACTTTTCGATAAAGGTAAGAAAATCCGGTAATTCTTTATCTTTATAAACCGTATTTACGGTTACATATACTTTTACTCCCCGTAAATGGCAATAATCGCAAGCCTCCTCCAATTCTTCCAAAGAAAAATTGCCTGCATACTGTCTTGCACTGAACATTTTTCCGCCCAGATACACCGCATTACAGCCATTTTGTACAGCCGCTTTCAAACTTTCCATAGAGCCGGCAGGTGCCAAAAGTTCCGGTTTGTTTCCAAAAGTCATAAATTTTCTCCTTTCCGTTGTGCTGTTATAAAATGAAAAATAGCAGTTTTTCTGTACTTTCCTGCTATTTCCCTTTCTTATTTTCTTATTTTCCGCTTTTCTTTTCTGGCTTTTGACCACGAGAAACATTGTCTTTCATATTTTGCGTATGTTCCATATCCTGCAACTGTTTCTCAAGCCTGTCTGCTTTTTGCTCCATAGCTTTTAATTCAGAATCTTTGCACAACAGTTCCAGTTCCAAATCTTCCAAGCGAGTCTCCAGCTCTAGACTTCGTTCCAGTTCTTTAAAATAATCATTTCCTACATTTAAAGCAGTCAGGATATATGCCCATCCACGATCCTGTCCGCTGCCAAACTGGGCATTTTCCCGAATTTCTTTTATTTTCTTATCAATATATTCCGCTACACTTCGAATATGGCTCTCCGGCTCGTTTCCTATCAGCGTAAAGGATTTTCCGTCAATATGAATCTTTACTCTGTTCTTCACAACAATAAGTGCTCCTTTCCATCAGAAAACATCTTCCTTTGTTTTCCCGTAACAGCCCAACTTTATTGCTCCATATCTTTAAACTAGATTTCTACGCAACCATTATAACATACCCCTCTTATATTTAAAACCCCGAAAAACGTATCCTTTTTATTGAAATACACCCCATTTTTAGACAGTATAATATACGTCCCAACAGATGGGGTAATTTTTATACCAAAAGAAGTATTGGAAAAGAAGTACATGGCAGAATTTAAGGAAATGGTTGTTGAAACAATGTACAAAGAAAGAATGCGTTACCATTTAAACAAATGGAATCCGCAGTGGAAATTCACTTTCCACAAGAAAAAGCAGAAGTTTCAAGGCTTTTTGCTGTTGAAACTTCTGCTTTATCCTTACTGTCTGCTCGTCGAAGCCTTGAATGAAATGAGGATTTGACGAAAGGGGTCGGCTTTGTCGACACCCTCTGCTTTTCATACATGACGAAAAGCATATTTTTTTATATTATATTTCCCACGGCTCTGTCTTATCAATGAGAAATCCCTTTTCTTGCAGTGCAGAAGCAATCAGATCCAATGTTTCTTCGGAATCCGCTTCCACCAAATGATAATGATAGCTGGAAGTAATATTTTTTAAGGGACTTGATTTTCCACTTTCCATATCCTCCACAAACTCCATCGCTCTCCTTCTGGAATTGATATGCAGATCGGCGACAATATGGCCATATACCTTATGGTTGACCATAACATTGACAACTTCGCCACCCAAATCCACAATGGTATACAGTTCCTCTTTCACTTCTTCATCTGTGTGATGTACCTTAAACACACGACTAAACGAAAGAGGTGCTTGCAATAGATACCCTCTGTTCGTGGAAAGAATCTCATGTCCGGCTGCCCGAATCAGTGCAATGTCCTGCACAATAACCTGCCTGCTGACATCATACATTTTTGCCAACTGTGCTCCTGAAACGGGCAGCTTGTTTTTTTGAATATGTGCCAATATTTCCTTTCTGCGTTCAGAACCTGTCATAAATCCATTCCCCGCTTTCTTTTGTAGAAACTCATTCTACTCTGTGCAAATTCTTTAAGGAAATGTCCAAAATCGGTGCAGAGTGGGTCAATGCACCACTTGAAATATAATCTACACCTACTTCTTTAAGCTGTGCGATATTTTCCTTTGTTACATTGCCAGAACATTCTGTTTCTGCTCTTCCGGCAATCCACCGAACCGCTTCTTTCATCTCATCTATGGACATATTATCCAGCATAATAATATCTGCCCCTGCATCTACTGCTTCTTTCACCATGTCCATATTTTCCGTTTCCACTTCAATCTTCCGTACAAAGGGTACATATTCCTTTGCCATTTCCACTGCTTTTTTCACACTGCCTGCCGCTCCAATATGGTTGTCCTTCAGCATAACCCCGTCGGAAAGATTGTAGCGGTGATTATGTCCGCCACCTGCCCGCACTGCATATTTTTCAAAAATACGCATATTGGGTGTTGTTTTTCTGGTATCCAGTAATTTGATTCCGCTGCCTTTCAAAAGTGCTGCAACCTCGTGTGTATAGGTCGCAATACCACTCATGTGCTGCAAATAGTTCAGTGCTACCCGTTCTCCTGACAAAAGAACACGAATATCCCCTTTTACTTTTCCCATCAGCTGTTTCTTTTTTACGGCATCTCCATCTTTGCAGTAAAATGTCACTTGCGTGTCTGCATCTAACAGCTGAAATACCCGTTTAAACACATCTAAACCCGCAATAATGCCATCCTGCTTGCAAATCAGTTCCACTTCCCCTTGTACAGCTTCTGGCAAGACTGCGTTGGTAGACACATCTTCACTGGAAATATCTTCTTTCAGTGCTTCCAAAATCAAATGGTCTGCCTGTGTCTTCATTGTAATTTCGTTCATGCCTGTTCTCCTTCTTTACCAACATAATCCCTTTTATCCAAACCATTTACAATGCAACGAGCCGCCCGTTTTGCAAAAACAAGGCTTTCCAAAAGTGAATTGCTTGCCAGACGGTTTGCACCATGAACACCGTTGCAGCTGGTTTCCCCTGCTGCATAAAGGTTCGGCATAGTCGTATGGCTGTTTTTGTCCACCCAAATACCGCCCATAAAATAATGCTGTGCTGGTACAACTGGAATACACTCTTTGGTCACATCATAACCTTCTTCCAGACAACGTGCACAGATATTCGGAAAATGATTGCGAATGGTATCTTCATCAATATGCTCCATGGAAAGCCATACAAAATCTGTTCCGTCTTTTGCCATCTGTTCTCTGATGGCTTTTGTCACCACATCTCTTGGCAAAAGTTCGTCTACAAAGCGTTCCTTATTCTTATTATACAGCACTGCACCCTCTCCCCGAACAGACTCCGAAATCAAGAATCTTCTTCCTGGTGTTTTGGAATACAATGTTGTTGGATGTATCTGTACATAATCCATATTTTCCAAACGAATCCCGTGTTTTTCAGCAATATCCAAAGCATCTCCTGTCAAATGAGGAAAATTGGTAGAGTGTTCATAACGTCCACCAATACCACCACTTGCCAATATGGTATTCTCTGCATAAATGCGATAGGTTTCTCCATCTTCTGTTTTTACGACAATACCTTTGCATCTGCCTTCTTCCTCAATAATATCTATCATGGTTGTATAGGGATATATTGTAATATTCTCCCGTTCCCTGCTTCTTTGCAGAAGCTTGCTTGTAATCTCTTTTCCTGTAATATCCTGATGAAATAATATTCTGGGCTTAGAGTGTGCACCTTCTCTTGTATAAAGAAATTCGCCATCTTTCTTCTCAAAATCCACACCAAAGGCAACCAAATCTTTAATGACCTCTTCCGAACCACGCAGCATAATATCTACAGATTCTTTTCGGTTTTCATAATGTCCTGCCTTCATTGTGTCTTCAAAATAACAGTTGTAGTCCTCTTCCCCTCTAAGCACACAAATACCGCCTTGTGCAAGGAAAGAGTCACTACTCTCTTCGTCCGATTTTGTAATTAAAATGATATTCTTTTCTTTGGGAAGGTGCAATGCGCTGAAAAGTCCTGCAACCCCCGTTCCTACAATGACAACATCAGCTTTTTTATCCATAATACGTTCCCTTTCTGCAATATTACTTTGCAAGCTCCAACATTCTCTCCAAAGGCATCTGCGACTTTATTCGCAAGTCTTCCCCAACATGCACTTCATTTTCCCCCGTTTCCAATACATGAAGTACTTTTTCCAGTGTATTTCGCTTCATATCCGTACAAACAGGCTCTGTTTCCGTAAAATAGAATTTTTTACCCGGATTGTCTTTTTCCAGTTTATGGCGCACTCCATTTTCCGTACAAATGATAAATTCTTCTTTTTCACTTTTCGTTGCATAGTCGATAATCCCAGAGGTACTGCCGATATAATCAGAAACAGCCAAAACAGCTTTTGCACATTCCGGGTGAGAAAGAACTTCCGCATTGGGATGTTGTACTCTGGCTTTTTCAACTTCTTCCACCTGCATTTTATCATGAACAGGACAATAGCCTTCATTGTATACAAAATGTTTTTCTGGCACTTGTTCTGCAATGAAATGTGCTAAATTGCGGTCAGGAATAAAGAAAATATTTTTGTTTGGCAATGCCTTTACGATTTTCACAGCATTTGCGGAGGTCACACACACATCAGAATGTGTTTTCAACTCTGCTGTGGAATTGATGTAGCATACCACCGCAAGGTCATCATATGTTTCTCGCATTTTTTCTATGGTTTTTGCATCTGCCATATGTGCCATAGCACAATCTGCGTATATATCTGGCATTAGGACGGTTTTTTCGGGATTCAAAATCTTTGCACTTTCTCCCATAAAGGAAACACCGCAAAATACAATGGTTTGTTCCTGAAGTCCCACAGCAACCTTGCTTAAATAGAAAGAGTCTCCAATATAGTCCGCAATTTCCTGCACTTCAGGCGGTACATAATAATGCGCCAGAATCACAGCATTTTTTTCTTTTTTCAAATTTTGGATTTTTTCCACAATGTTCATAGTCATTTCCTCGCTCATTTTTTTGATTTTGTCATTGTTGTCCATTATAACACAAGTCTATATATGTGACAAGACACTTGTTATATCTGTGTATAGATGTATTTTTATCCACTTATTATGTAACTTTCATGCACCACAAACCGAATCTGTCTCAAAATTATTACGGACTTTTTACTCGCCCTATTCTATTTTCTGCCATTATTTTTCCTATTTTCTGCATATGATACAAAACTCCCGAAAAAAGTTGTTACTAAAATATTAAATATTTTAAAAAAACAGTAACTTTTTTGTTTACAAGTAAAATACTTTCCTGTATAATACCTTTTGGACAACATTAGGAAAGGTGATTGATTGTAATGGCAAAAAAACATTCTCAGTCGAAAAAGAATAAAAAGAAACAGCAAAAAAAAGAACAGATAAACCAGATAAATCGTACACAGAACGCTATTCACACAGCGAAAAAAGAACAGGAACAGAATACAGTTTCTGAAACAACGATTTCCTTAAATATTGAAGAAAAAGCAGAAAACCTTAACGTTTCTGCTGATACTATACAGAAAAATACTGCAAAAACATTCGATATAAAAACATTTCTTGCACATCATCGTCATGGTACAGCCATTGCTGCCACACTTGTTGTGACAGCGAGTGTAGGCGTTTTTGCCACAGCCTCCTACCTCCATGCCCAATCACAACTACAGGCTTCCAAACACCGTCTGGAAGAAATGGAAAAAGCAAATCAGGTACTTTCCAATCAGGCAGCAAAATTGGAAGATGAAAATGCAAAATATAGCCAAAGTCTGGAAGAAATCCAGAAAAAAACCATACAGTTGGAAAATAAAATGACCAAACTGGAAAATACAAAACAGAACCTTGCAGACGAACTGAACAGCATGAAAGAAGCAGATACTGCCGAAGCGGATACATATCTTTCTATTTTAAATGAATCACCGGCGGAAGAGTTGGCTTTCACCAATGTTGTGACAACATCTTACAACAAAACAGATTCTCTTGCAAATCATTTGAACAAGCTAGATGTGCAGTTGGACGAAACAGGGATTTCCTTCGGCAATGTGGCAGAGGACGTTACCGTTACTTTGGCAGCCCAGAGCAATATCCCCCAAGGTTTTCCAGTAAACGGCATTGTCACAACAGAATTTAATCCAGACGGCGACCCTTCTGTTAGTGATGGCAGAGTGCATAAAGGTATGGATATTTCCACAAGACATCAGGTTGTGCCTATTTCCGCTACGGCAGCAGGCACTGTCATCACATCTGAATACCATAGTGGTTATGGTAACTATGTATGTATTGATCACGGCAACGGTTATGTAACACTGTATGCCCATAATTCTGAAAATCTTGTTTCCGTTGGAGATAGCGTAAAAAAAGGTGATACCATCGCCATGGCAGGCTCTACCGGAATGTCTACAGGTATTCACTGTCATTATGAAATTCATATGAACGGTATAAGTGTAAATCCTCGTGATTTCATGTAATCAAACATACGACCTACCATTCATCATTTACAATCCCCCCTTATTGTGTCATAATTTATACAATAAGAGGGGATTTTTACGCAATGTATTTTAA
>JAHHTX010000030.1 GCA_020024255.1 Anaerotignum sp. | reverse complement strand
TAGCTCGTCGGGCTCATAACCCGGAGGTCGCAGGTTCAAATCCTGTCTCCGCAATGTTAAATATGTCTGTGCTTGCACAGACATATTTTTTTGTGCAGAAAACCTTACTGCCAAACCGTTGCCAATTCCGCAAGGGTATGTCCCTCTTGATTCAAAAGAAAAGTCAAAAATTCCCTTCCTTCTGCCGTATCCTTTACATAGGTTTCCCGATGGACTACATCACCTTCCAGACATTCCTTCCGATAGACAATACGAATGTCCCGTATCTCTCTGCTGCGATACACCTCTCTTGGAATATCGTCTAATGCCCATTCCAGATACTTCACATTGTTTGCATGACCATTCATATCCGTATCTCTTCTGGTAATTTCCATATCTCGCTCTGCGATTTTTTGTGCCAAATCTTTCTTTGGCATTTGGAATCTTTCATTGGGCAAAGCCGATTTTCTGGCACTCACATACTGCTGTACCATATGTTCTGTAATATTGGCAGGCTTTCGCTCCTCAAGATCCATATATACCCAACGGGAAACGGCTTCTGCCACAAGTACCCCACTTTCGTCTGCAACAGAAAAACTGCGTTCTGCCTGCAATCTGCGGCATTTGCTGCACCATGTTTCCAAAGACAGTACGTCCTTGTAAGCCGGAATTTTATGCACACAGATATGCCAGTTCACAACCGCCCAGCCCTTTTGCTCCTTTTCCAGATAATCCAAGGTATATCCCAAGGAATCTGCATGGGCAATGGCAATTTCCTGCAAGGCAAAGAGCAGTGCCACGGAAGACATTCGCCCTCGCTCATCTAATGCAGAATATCCAACTTTCTGTTTCTGTGTATATACATTTTCTTCCATTTCTTTCCTTCCTTTTCTACAACATTGGGGAAATAAGTCTTGCTACAGATTCCTTGACCTTAAACCACCATTTTCTTTTGCTGTACCATTCTTTTGTGATTTCTACAGAGTTTGTCAAATCCTTCATAAAATCTTCTTCCAATTCCTTCGTTACCTTGGTATCGTATAAAAAGGCATTGACTTCAAAATTCAATTCAAAGCTGCGAATATCCATATTCGCTGTGCCCACAGAGGACATCAGTCCATCAATACACAGACTCTTGGAATGAATAAACCCTTTTTCATATTGATAGCATTTAACCCCTGCTTCCAAAAGCTGTCCCAAATAGGACATACTTGCCCAATAGACGAAAAGGTGGTCGGGATTGCCGGGAATTAAAATCCGCACATCAATTCCTGATAATGCTGCAACCCGCAAACCTTCAAAAATACCATCATCAGGGACAAAATAGGGTGTTGTTAAATAAATATGGTCTTCTGCTTCATTGATCATTTTGAAATAGCCATTGCGAATATTATGCCATTTTGTATCCGGACCACTGGAAACAATCTGTAGCCGCACTCCATCAAATTGCTCTCTTTCGGGAAAATACCGCAATTCCAAGGGGATTTTTCCTTGATCTGTCATGAAATTCCAGTCCTTGATAAATCGAATATTCATCTGGTCTACAGCATCTCCTTGGATTCTCAAGTGGGTATCCCGCCAAGGGCCATATCGTTTCACAATGCCAAGATATTCATCCCCAACATTAAAGCCACCGATATAACCGATTTTTCCATCAATAATACAGAGTTTTCTATGGTTACGGTAATTTAACCGCACAAGAAAACGGGGCAAAAATGCCGCTGTATAACCACCTGCCTCATGGAGTTCATGAAAAAAATCTTTTGGAAGTCCGGCATTGCCTATACCATCGTACAGAAGACGTACCTCCACGCCTTCCCTCGCCTTCTTTGCCAGTTCCCTCACCAGACGTTTTCCCAAGTCATCTCCACGCCAAATATAATATTCCAGATGGATAAATTCCTTTGCACTGCGAATATCTTGAATGAGTGCCTCAAATTTTGATTTTCCATCTATATAACGTTCCAAAGCATTATTGAATGTCACCCAACTTCCCGAATTGAGATGCATATAGGCAAGGTCTGTTAAATATTCTGCCTCTATCAGTCTGCCACCATTCTCAATGATTTCTTTCTGTTGTTTAATCCTTCCCACAGAACGCTCGTCCCGAAACAAATACTCAAAATAAACCTGATGGTCATATTCTGCTTTTTCTTTAAACATTTTTTCTCTGCCACTGTTTCTGCCGAAAATTAAATATACCAAGAATCCCAAAACAGGAATAAACAACAAAACCAGAAGCCAAGCCCAACTGCTGGCAGGGTTTCTTCTTTCAAAAAACACCACAAAACCTGCCAATATTACATTGACAACCAATACTGCTATGGCTAAAATCCCAAGTACCGACCAAACATCCATAAAGCCCCTCCTTCATAGTCAAACATATTATCATAAAGATGCTTAAAAAACAACAGAATGCCTCCGAAAAACCCCTCTGCAACCATATTTTTCCTATGTTTTTCCCGATTTGAAAAAAATTTTATATTTTCCCTTCCCTTAATCCCAAAATTTTGATACAATAAAGAACATGAGAAAAATATAGAAGTTCTTTTTTTCAGGAAAGAAAAACTGGACTTCCCAACTGCAAGGAGGAATGTTTGTGAATTTACCAGATATCCTGTTGATTGTGACAATTGTCGTTGTTCTTGTTGTTGTACTGTTGTACCAGCTTAACAAAAAGAGTATGCGTCGCATGATTCAGGCACAGGATTTTATTGACCAAAACCGAATGACCGTACAAATTTTTGTCATTGATAAAAAACAGGAGAGACCTTCTCCTTCCAATATGCCAAAAGCAGTTTTTGCACAGATGCCCGCTGCGGTAAAGCGGAAAAAGGCAAATTTGATTAGAGCAAAAGCAGGTTCCAAAATTGTAACATTTATATGTGACAAGCCCGTTTACGAAGTACTGCCTGTGAAAAAGAATGTCAAGGTTGTTGTTGCAGGGATGTACATTGTATCTGTAGTAGGAATGAATCTGGCAGACAAAAAGAAAAAATCTATTTCCGAAAAAGTTTCTGCAAAGTTATCACAGACCATGTCTGATAACAGCAGTAATGGAAAAAAATAATTGCATACAAAACCTGAAAACCGATTTTCAAAAAGAAAGTCGGTTTTTTTATGCAGATTTTTCCCTGTCCCTTTTACTGTGGAAAAGCACCGTTTCTATTCCTTTTCATATATTGTGCATAAGAAAATATTTTTGGGGAGGGAATTTTTTGATGGAACAATACAAAACCATGGCAGAAATGCCTTTGATGCACCCCTGCACAATAAAAGAAATCAACGGAACAGAATCACTTCGTTTGATGGATTTGGGCTTTTTCATCGGAAGTAGCGTCATTCCTTATTACCGCTGTATGCATGGCGGAACAAGGGTGTATCGTGTAAAAGGCACGCTCATTGCCCTCAGGGACAAAGAAGCTGCACAGATACAGGCAAAGGAGGCGGAATGATGGAGCAGAAAAAACTGCGTATTGGGCTTGCTGGCAATCCAAACACAGGAAAAAGCACAGTTTTTAATGCCCTTACAGGACTGAAACAGCACACAGGCAACTGGTCGGGCAAAACTGTAGGCTGCGCCGTGGGCAGCTTTTCTTTGGAAGGAAGAGAAGCAGAAATCACTGACCTACCGGGTATCTACTCGCTTTTTTCCGACAGTGCAGAGGAGCAGTGTGCCAAAGAATTTATTCTTTATGGCAATGCAGATGTCATGCTTGTAATACTCGATGCCGTCTGTCTGGAGCGAAATCTTCCTCTTGCCCTGCAAACGGCACAGATGCACCCAAAAACCGTATTTTGTCTGAATCTCATGGATGAAGCAAAGAAAAAAGGAATCTCCGTAGAGGTGAAAAAGCTGGAAGATTTGACAGGTGTTCCTGTTATTCCTACAGCAGCAAGGGACGGCGAAGGGATAGATGCTCTGAAAAAACAGCTTTTGCAAACAGCAAAAACTGAACCGCAAAAAAGAAAATCATATTTAGCACAGGACTATCCTGCCTTGTATGATTATATGGAAGAGAGTTGTAACCAAACAGATTTCACAGAAATACCAAGAGAAATATTCTACGAACTTATATTGGAGGGAAATGAAGATTTCTATAAGAAATCCATGGATTTAGGCAAAACGGAAACAGATATACTGGAATGGATGTATCGCAGAGAATGTGCAGAGAAAATCCTTGCAGAGCAGGGGGAAACCCTAGGTGGTTTTTTGGAAAAACGCTCTCTTTTCTTTTTGAAACAGGCAGAAGAAATTGCAAAAGCCGTCTGCCGAAAAACAAAAGGCGACAGAGATGTGGTAACAGAACGCATTGACCGCTTGGTTCTCCACAGAAAATGGGGAGCACTCTTAATGCTTGCCCTTCTTGCTTTGGTATTTTGGATTACCATAGCCGGAGCAAATGTCCCTTCCGATTTACTGATGCAGGGATTTCAGCATTTGGGTATTACATTGCGACAGGCACTGGTGGCTGTCCATGCACCTTCTTGGGCAGAAGGTCTGCTGATGGACGGTATATATTTGACGGTAAGCTGGGTTGTTTCCGTCATGCTGCCGCCTATGGCAATTTTCTTCCCTCTATTTACACTTTTGGAAGACTCCGGACTTCTGCCCCGCATTGCCTTCCAGTTAGACGGCTTATTTCAAAAAGCAGGGGCACACGGCAAACAGGCATTAACCCTTTCTATGGGGTTTGGATGCAATGCCGCAGGCGTTACCTCCTGCCGCATTATAGATTCACCAAGGGAACGGCTTATTGCCATTTTAACCAATAATTTTGTCCCCTGCAATGGACGGTTTCCTACCATTATCCTTCTTTCCGGACTGTTTCTTTCTGCAGGCAGTCCTTGGCTTTCGGGCTTTGCTGTATGTATCGTGGTTTTGCTTTCCGTCGGCACCACTCTTTTGGTTTCTGCTTTTCTTAGCAGAACAATATTAAAGGGTGTTCCTTCCTCTTTTGTACTGGAACTGCCTCCCTACCGCAAACCAAAAATTGGACAGGTACTCGTCCGCAGTCTTTTAGACAGAACCATATTCGTTTTGGGGCGAGCTGTTACCGTAGCCGTTCCTGCCGGTGCTGTCATTTGGCTTTGTGGCAATATTGAAGTTGGCGGTGTTGACCTCATGACCCACTTTGCAAACTTCTTACAACCTCTTGGCAGCCTTATGGGGTTGTCCGGTGTTATACTCGCAGCATTTCTTTTTGGTATGCCTGCAAATGAAATTGTCATTCCTATTTTATTGATGCTGTACAGCCAAAGCGGTATGCTAATCGAAGCAGAAGGTATCGTGCAGGCAGGGCAGATATTGTCAGCAAACGGTTGGACATGGACAACGGCGGTCTGTGCCATTCTCTTCACCCTGAACCATTTTCCTTGTACCACCACCCTCTTGACCATTCGCAAAGAAACCAACAGCCGCTTTTGGACTGCCGTTTCCTTGCTCCTGCCTACCATAGTGGGGATTCTGTTTTGTATCCTCCTTCATGGAATTTTTGTCTTGTTGGGACTCTGAGCAGTGCAGAATGTCAATATAAACAAAACCAGAAACTTTTAGATGCTATCCCCATGCCCAAAAAAGAAGGGGCAATGCACTTACCATAGAAAGTGCATTGCCCCTTCTTAATGTATTTATGCAAATGGAAAACATCTGGTTCTTCTGTCCAAACTTCTCACACTGCCTTTTGTTCCAAACGCAGTCTGTCTGCAATAAGGGCAATAAACTCGCTGTTGGTGGGTTTGCCTTTATGGTTATTGATGGTGTAGCCAAAAAGAGCATCAATGGCATCAATTTTTCCTCTGTTCCAAGCCACTTCAATGGCATGGCGAATGGCACGTTCCACACGGCTTGGTGTAGTATTGCATTTTTTGGCAATAGATGGATACAATTCTTTTGTGATGTAGTTTAAAATGTCCATATCATTGACACTCATAATGATGGCTTCCCGCATATAATGGTATCCACGGATATGTGCAGGCACACCAATTTCATGGAGAATATTGGTAACTCTTGTTTCCAAATCAAAGGCTTTTGGTGCTGTCTGCGTCATTGTGGAAAGGCTTGCAGCAGGTGCACCTGTTTTCAACAACGGCTTTTCCTGCATAAGCTGACGAATCCGCTCCGTTAATGCTTCAATATCAAAAGGCTTTACCATGTAATATCCTGCCCCCAAATCCAAAGCACGCTGTACCACTTTATCCTGACTGAGTGCTGAAAGAATAATGGTAATGGGCTGGTGCATATCAGGATTCTTTTGCAGCCGTTCCAATACCCCCAGTCCATCTAGCCGTGGCATAATGCCATCAATGATTGCTATATCCGGCTTCGTTTCCCTGATTTTGTTCATGGCATCAATGCCGTCCACAGCAACGGAAACCACCTGCATATCTGCCTGTTTATTCAAATGGTTCACCATAATATCACAAAAATCCCGATTATCATCAGCTAACAGTACTTTAATCATATTTTGACTCAAAATAAATCCCCCCGCTTGTTGTTTAATGAATGAATATGCAAATAAAACTTGCTTTTAGGTTGATTATAGTACAGGCAATATCCCGTGACAATACAGTATCGACAGACAAATTATGCAGATAGATCCCTATATTTTACAGGGTTTCTCTCTTTCCTTACAAATAAGGAGGAGAGTTGTCTGAATATACATTTTTTTGTAAAAAACAGTGTCTTTTCCTGCATAAAACACTGTTTTTTCCGACAAATAGCCGCAATATCATCTTCTATAAATCTGCCTTTTCTGTAAAATCATATTATAAATATCGGTAAAATAGGATATTCGGTGCAAAGATATACATGGAGTAAATATTATTTTAGCTAAAGTGCCTGTTTTTCTCTCTATTTTTCCATAAAATTCAGGAGTATGTCGAACTTTCGACAGGCAATAAAGAAAAATCACAGTGCATTTTTCTCTATGCACTGTGATTTTCTTTATTATGCTATATATTTTGTTGTCTTTCCCATATGGCATCAGTCAAACGGGCAAAATCATAAATCGAAAGTGCTTCCCCTCGAATCCGCTCATCCCATTCCAAAGAATGAAGGATTTCTCCCAGTTCCTCTTTGGAAAATCCAAAGTTTCCCTGATTGAACAGACAGTTTAACAAGGTTTTTCTTCTCTGCCCAAAAGCACATTTTACCAAGTGAAAAAACAGCTTTTCATCTTTTACGGCAATTTTTCGTTCAGACAATACCTTTAACGTAATTACGGCTGATGCCACCTTTGGACGAGGCATAAAACAGGAAGGCTGCACAATCATATCCATATGGGCATCACAATAATACTGTACTGCCACGGACAATGCACCGTATTCCTTATCTTTTGGCTGTGCCTGCATTCGCTCCGCCACTTCTTTTTGCACCATCACCGTAATGGTGTCCACTTTTCTTTCATTCTCCAACAAATCCATCAAAATGGGTGTAGTGATATAATAAGGAAGATTAGCCACTACCTTAATGGGTCGGTTGCCATTCTTCTCCCGAATGATCGCATCAATGTCCGTTTTCAAAATATCCTGATTGAGAATTTCGATATTTTCATATTCTCCCAAAGTCTGCTTTAGTATAGGAATCAGATTGCTGTCAATTTCCACAGCAACTACCTGCCCTGCCCGTTCTGCCAAAACCTGTGTCAGGCTGCCGATGCCGGGGCCAATCTCCAAAATGCAGTCTTCTTTTGAAACACAGGCACTATCTGCAATATTATCCAAAATGTTACTGTCAATGAGAAAGTTCTGTCCAAAATTCTTTTTAAAATAAAAGCCGTTTGCTTCGATAATCTCCCTTGTTCTGGAAGGCGTGGAAATTCTGTCTGCCATGATATGCTCCTTTTTTCTTATAAACCAAAACCGCTCAACAGACCAAAGGTCAATGCGGATACAATGAGGCCTGCCACCAAAACACCTAACATAATAACCGGGAAGGTCTTTTTGCCGTCCATGTTCAAAAGTACACTAATGAGTGCACCCATCCATGCACCTGTTCCCGGTAAAGGCACTGCCACAAAAAGAAACACCCCAAAATATGCATACTTTTTAATGGTATCCCCTTTTTTGTCTGCACGTTCTTCGCACCATTCCACCAGCTTACGGAGCGGGGTTTTTTTCAACACACGGAAAATGTAACGAATAAACATAAGAATAAAGGGAATGGGCAAAATATTACCGATATAGGAAATCAAAAACGTGGGCAGCCATTCCATTTGCATGGCAAAGCCTGCAATGATACCACCACGCAGTTCCAAAATGGGCAAAAGGGAAACAATAAATACAATAATCTCCCTTGCCATACTGCCTTCAAAATTTGTCACAAACCAGTTCGCAATCGTTTCTGCCAAAAAATCTCCTCCTAAAATAAAATCTATAAAACGAACTCCCGTTGCCTATTATATACGATATTCCAAAACAGCACAACAATTCTGACAACATAAATATATTATTTCCCGTAATCTGTACATTTTCTTTGTTTCCTATTGAAAATGACATGGGAGTATGTTTAAATAGTATTGTATACATTGCACGATTTTTTTTGGAGCGACGTCATAAGAAATGAGGGGAATACCATGACAGAAGAATTAAGAGCCAGATTAATCGGGATAAAATTGACAAAAAAAGAAAAACTCATCGCAGAGTTCCTATTGGATAATTTTGCGGAAGCCTGCTTTACCACCTCTACGGAAATCGCAAAGCGTCTGCACATCAGTGATTCTTCCGTTATCCGTTTTACCAAAACACTCGGATACAATGGATTTATTGATTTTCAAAAAAGTATGCGTAAGTCCTATACAGAACGCATCAACAGCGTTTCCGACAGCATTGCCATTCCTGCCGAACGTTTGAAACTGAGCATTGACAAACTGGACGAAAACAATATGATTAAAAACTACTTTTCCAATGTTCTGCAAAATTTAGAGGAATGTATCAATCGTAATGATACCATTACCTTTGAGCGTGCAGCGGAAATCATTACGGGAAGCAAACGAAAATTTATTGTCACCACAAGAGCAAACTCCTGTATTGGGGATATGCTCCTACTGCTTTTAAAACACTTGCTTCCCGATGTTTATGAAACCTCTCATCCTGCCCTTAACGTCATCGACCATCTCTGCGATATTACGGAAAACGATTGTATCATTGCAGTTAGCTTTCCCAGATATTCGGAAATGGATTTACTTGCGGCACAAATGGCTTATGAAGCAGGTGCAAAAATTGTTCTCATCACCAATCGGGCAAGTTCGCCACTTGCACAGTATGCCACGGAGCTTTTTACTGTGGGTGTAGACAGCAATACGTTTTTCAACTCCTATGTGGCTGTACTTTTTACTGTGGAATTGCTCTGCTCATTTATCAGCAAAAAAATGGGCTATGGGACAGAAACCAAACTGAAACTCATAGACAAATATCTTTCCAAAGTGGGCTTATTCTAAGCTGCAGAACCTTGAAATGGCATTATGCCCGGTTTTCAAGGTTCTTTTTTTGTATTTTTTACAAAAAGGGAACTTTCTGCTTATTTTGCCGTTGTATTACAAATATGTTTCTTCCGATTTCATATAGTTGTCTTCTGCATATTTTTCCATTATAATGAGAAGGAGAAAAGGCAATGAAGATATCATATCGACGCATAGATTTTATAAAGATTAATAGAATTGAAAACAATTTTTTCATCAAATATGTTATAGTAGGCATATAATGAAAATAAAGACAAGCTATGGGAAATCATTCCCCATATGGATACATAGAAGGAGGAATTTTCATGAAACGATTTATCGCACTAACAACAGCCGCAATTCTGGCTTTGGGCAGTACCGGCGTAACTGTATTTGCTTCCCCTTTTGCAGACATTAACACCGTTCCTTGGTCAGGTGCTGCAAAATTCATTGATGAGGCAGCAAATCTGGGATTAATGAAGGGATATGTAGAAAACGGAAAAAAATACTGTAAGCCAAGAAACAGCGTCACCTACTGCGAGGCTGTTCAGTTGGTATATTCCATTATGAAAACATATTATAAAGCAGACGTTTCCTCTTCCACTGTAGACAAATGGAAACATATCATCACTGCTTACAAAATCCCTGCATGGGCATATGAAGCAACTGCTTATGCATTGGACAAAGGAATTATTGTCACAAATGACCTTGCAAAATTCATGAATGGCAATTCCCAGAAAAATGCAAATCGTGAAGATGTTGGTACCATGTTTGGCAAAGCACTGGGGAAAATTTATCATGTAAACACAAATGCCTCTCTGCCTTACAAAGATTCCGGCTCTATCAACAAAGCTTCCGTGCCTTATTTGGATTTACTTCGCACCAAAGGCATCATGGTTGGGGACGAAAACAATAAATTCAATCCCAAGGTCAACATCAATCGTGCAGAAATGGCTGTGCTTTCCGTAAAATCATATAATACTTTAGTGGGAAACACACAAAAACCGCAGCAGCCACAACAACCACAACAGCCACAGCAACCGCAAAAACCTGCTTCCGGCACTGCAAATGGTACGGTAAACTCTGCTACGATTTTGTCTGACGGACAGCTGTTCATCAGTCTGATTACGAAGTCGTCCAACAGTATGAACCTGTTTGTTCCGACAAACGTACATCCTGTATACCAAAACAAACCCGTTTCCCTTTCCGATGTAAAAATGGGTGATACAATTACCGTATCCTTTGAAGGCAATCAGGTAAACTCCCTAAATATTGATACTTCCAAAAACGGTATTTCCAGCTCCAAGTCCTTTGATGAAATCAAACGACTGACAAGCAGCAAAATTACCGTAAAAAACGGGTCTTCCGAAACAGCTTATTATCTGGCAGACAGCGTAACCACAACGGTTGATGGGTCTTCCTCCTCTGTAAAAAAACTGGAAGATTTAATCGACTCCGACAGAATTTACAAAGTAACCCTAAAATTGGACAACAAAGACTATGTCACTGCCATTGAAGCCGTGGAAATTAAAAATACCCCAAAAACCGGTACACTGACTTACCTCAGCAGCAGTTCAATTACCATCAAAGTCAGCTCCAAATCCTATGACTATAAGCTCTCCGATGGGGATATTAAAATTACCGGAAACAGCAACATGTCATTCAGCAAGCTGAAACGGGAATATGAGAACAATAACTTTAATGTCACATTGACTTTGGACAGAAATAACAAAGTAACAGAAATTAAAGTCAATGCCATTGACGATGCGGAAAACGGCATACTAACTTACATCAATTCCCACCGTATGGAATTGAAAGCAAATGGCAAAACATACAACTACTACCTCAACCGAGATGTGGAAGTCATTATTGATGGCAAAGATAGTGATTTGTCCAAACTGCGGGAAAACTTTGATGAAATTAGCTATCGTGTTTCCCTGAAACTGGATAGAGACAATTATGTTTCCCGTATCACCGCAACAAAAGACAGAGAAAGTGTTTCTGCAGGGACTCTGTACTACATGGGATCTTCCTATTTGAAAATCAGAGACAGCAGAAAAGAAGAGTATCGTTATGATGTGCTTTCCAATGTAGATGACATTGACGTTACCATTAACGGCTACAATTCTTCCTACGAAAAACTTCGTGACAAATATCAAGATAATACCTATGAAGTAGAGCTGAGTTTCAAAAACGGAGAAGTTTCCAGAATCAAAGCTGTCAATGTAGACAACAGCAAAGGCGACCTTCGTGGTGTTGACGAAAGAAACAGAACCATTACCATACGTGTGGACGGTAGAAACAAAACCTTTGATTTTGTTTCAGATGTAGATGTCATCATTGATGGCAAATCATCTTCTATTTCCAACCTGTCTTATGATTACGAAAAAGGATATGACTTCGTTGTATCTCTAACACTGGACAGCAGAGATAACGTGGTTAAAGTTCGGGCAGAGGAAACCCGTTCCGGTAGTTCCTCTGGCAAAACAGTCAGTGGCAGAATTGATGGTATGTTTGACAGCGGTATCCGTGTAGATGGGGAAAAATATTCCTATGGCAACAGCGATCCTACAGTTACCATTGATGGCAGAGATAAGACATTAAAGCAGCTAAGAGAATACTTTGATGATAGAGATGAATTCAAAGTAACCATGAAGCTGAACAGTAAAGATGAAGTAACAGAAATCAAAGCAACTACATTATAAAAAAATAAGCGGACTTCTTCTTTCACAAAGGGTGTGGACTATGTCTGCACCCTTTGTCAACAGTGTCATGATAAAATTGCACAAATTGTATACAAAGGAGTTTTGTTTTATGGAAACCCACACAATCCCCTACGAAGGTGTTGAAATTGAATATCAGCTTGTTCGCAAAAAAGTAAAGTACATCAATCTGCGTGTCAATAAAGATGAACAAGTTGTCGTTTCTGCGCCAAAGCAAGTTCCTTTTTCCGTTATCGAAGAATTTGTTTTGTCCAAAGCCCAATGGATAATTACACATCTTGCAGAAATGGAAAACATTCGCCTTTCCAAACCTTCCTCAGCCATATACAACGGAAAAACCGTATATCTTTTGGGAAAACCCTACACCCTTGTTTTGAAAAGCGGAAAAGAGGACTTTTTCACCAATGCAAATGCGCTGTATATGACTACTGTAAACATGGAGCAGAAATCTCTCCATAAAGAATATCTGGAGTGTCTGCGGAAACTCGCAAAGGAAACCTTTCCCAAGCTGTTGGACGAAGTCTATCCTTTGGTCAAGCCTTATGCCATTCCCTATCCCGAAATACATATTCGGGACATGAGCAGCATTTGGGGCAGTTGTACTGTGGGGCAGGGAAAAATACGGCTGAATTTGCAGCTGGCAAAGGCAGACCCAGACTGTATTAAAGCGGTCATTCTCCATGAACTCATTCATTTCCGCCACCCCAACCACAGTAAGGATTTTTACGCACTGCTTACAGAACTTATGCCTGACTGGCAGAAACGAAAAACACGCTTGGAAACCATGTACAAAGACGGAATTTAATATACAGCAGAAAGGAGCAGGCATACGTTGAAAAAAAAAGTTCAAATTTTTACCTTAGTGATTTTTTTTATCGTCAACTTACTTTTGGATTTTGGCACATATTTCGGCATACAGCTTTCTGATTTTGCTCGGGTTTATCTGCAACTGACTTCAGCCCTTTGTCTTGCCATCAATATCTATTTGGAGACCCATATCAAAAAGAATATGAAAGTTATACTGTTTGTCATATTGGCTGTTTATGCCGCTTTACCTTTTGCAACGATGATGGGTTTCTAAAAACAAAGCAGTTGTATGCACAGGTTTCCAAGGCATACTTTTTTTATACATGATTGTCTATATAAGAAGAAACCTCCGACCACAGCCAAGGCTGTTTATCGGAGGTTTCTTTTTTCTGAAAAGCGGATGACGGGAATCGAACCCGCCTCTAAAGCTTGGGAAGCTTTCATTCTACCAATGAACTACATCCGCAAACTACGATTTTTATTATACGCCAAAATAAAGTTTCTGTAAAGTCTTGTTTTCATTTTCTTCTATTGACTTTACGAAAAAAAGCCGTCAAACCTGACTGCTTTTTTTCAAGATGCGGATGACAGGACTTGAACCTGCACGGACGTTATGTCCACTAGAACCTGAATCTAGCGCGTCTGCCAATTCCGCCACATCCGCATATGCTGTTTTCATTTGCCTAACTATCATAATACAAAATAATCACTTTGTCAACACTTTTTTCAGTCCAAGATAAAAGTTTCCCACAAAAAGGTACTCTCTTTGTGGGAAACACCTATTTTCTTTAAACCTCTTTCATATAAGCAACCACACGATCAATTTCTTCCCTTGTCACGTCGTAATGGGTCACAAAACGCATAATGCCGTTATCTGCACCATTGATCTTCACGCCCTTTTCCGCCAAATACTGCATCAGCTTTTCGGAAGAAAGGGGATATCCATCTAAACGGAAAAATACCATATTGATCTGCTGTCTTTCGGGAAATACAGTAATCCCTTTGACTTTTGAAAGTTCTTCCATAAGATAAGCCGCATTGTCATGGTCTTCCTGCAAGCGTTTCGACATTTCCAAAAGGGCAATTTTCCCTGCTGCTGCCAAAATGCCCACCTGCCGCATACCACCACCAATAATTTTCCGTTTTCTTCTGGCTTCTGCGATAAATGTTTTGCTGCCTACCAAAACAGAGCCTACAGGCGCACACAGTCCCTTGGAAAGGCAGACAGACACCGTATCCGCATACTTTGCAATTTCCTTCGCTTCTACGCCCAATTTGGTTGCGGCATTAAATATTCTTGCACCGTCCAAATGTACAGGCAAATGGTAACGGTCAGCCAAAGTCCGTATTTGCTCCATGTAAGACAGACTGCACACCTGTCCGTCTGAATCTGCATTTTCATATGTAATGAGGGCAGTTTTTGGCTGATGAATATCTTGAGGGTCCTTACGGATATAGCGTTCCACCACATCTAAAGGCATCTCTCCCTTTACATTCTGCACAGTACGCAGCTGTGCCCCTGCCAATATGGCTGCTGCCCCTGCCTCATGAACCACAATATGGCAGTGGTCGGGAAGAATGACTTCCTCTCCTCGATTAACATGGGTAAAGAGGGCAATTTGGTTGCTCATAACGCCACTGGGCAAAAAAAGTCCCGCTTCCTTTCCCATCATTTCCGCAGCCAAGGCTTCCAGTTCGTTGACGGTTACGTCATCGCCATATACATCATCACCAACCACGGCTTCACACATAGCCTTCCGCATGGCGTCTGTTGGCACAGTTACAGTATCACTCCGCAAATCAATTTTTCCGTTTACCATAATTTATCTCCCCTCACTCATTTTTTCTCTGATGGCATCAATTTCCTCGCTGTCAATATATTCATCAAAAGTCATCTGTCTGTCGATAATGCCTCCCGGCAAAATTTCAATGACACGGTTTGCAATAGTGTCGGTAAACTGATGGTCATGGGAATCAAAAAGCAATGTGCCTTTGTAATCAATAAGCCCTTCATTCAGTGCTGTAATGGATTCCAAGTCCAGATGGTTAGTGGGCTCGTCCATAATCATCACATTCGCACCGCTCATCATCATTTTGCAAAGCATGCAACGTACCTTTTCCCCACCGGAAAGAACATCTGCTTCTTTGAGGGCTTCTTCACCGCTGAACAGCATTCTGCCGAGCCACCCACGAATATCGGAATCATACTGTTCTCCTTCCTTTGCAAAAGGACGCAGCCACTCAATCAGAGATTCTTTGCAGCCATCAAAATATTCGGCATTATCTTTGGGAAAATATGCAGTTTTCGTGGTAACTCCCCACTTGAAAGAGCCTTCGTCCGGCTCTATTTCGCCCATAAGAATACGGAACAGCGTTGTTCTTGCAATTTCATCTTTCCCCACAAAAGCTACTTTATCATTGGGGCGAATCATAAAGCTCACATGGTCAAGAACCTTTTTCCCGTCGATGGTTTTGGAAATATCCTCCACCAAAAGCACATCATTTCCCACTTCCCTGTCCTGCTTAAAGCTGCAGAAGGGATAGCGGCGAGAGGAAGGCTTGATGGTATCCATCTGCAAGTTGTCCAAAAGTTTCTTTCTGCTGGTTGCCTGTTTTGCTTTAGAAGCGTTGGCACTAAACCGTTGAATAAATTCCTGCAATTCTTTCATTTTCTGCTCTGCCCGTTTATTCTGGTCTTTCAGCTGTCTTTGGGTCATCTGGGTATAGTTGTACCAGAAATCATAGTTCCCTACATACATGGTAATTTTACCATAATCAATATCTGCAATATTGGTACAGATTTTATTGAGGAAATGTCTGTCGTGAGAAACGACAATCACGGTATTTTCAAAATCCATTAAGAAATTTTCCAGCCACTTAATGGCGTGCAAATCCAAATGGTTAGTGGGCTCGTCCAAAAGCAGAATATCCGGATTGCCGAACAGTGCCTGTGCCAGAAGTACCTTTACCTTCTGCGTCCCTGTCAGCTCCTTCATTTTTACATAATGGAATTCATTTGTCACACCCAACCCATTTAAGAGAATTTCCGCATTGGATTCCGCAGACCAACCATCCAGTTCTGCAAACTCCCCTTCCAATTCGGAAACCTTGATACCGTCCTCATCGTTAAAATCCTCTTTTGCATAGAGAGCTTCTTTTTCCTTCATGATATCATAAAGACGCTTGTGTCCATACAAAACGGTTTCCACAACACCAAAATCGTCAAACATAAAGTGATCCTGTTTCAAAACCGCCATTCTCTCGCCTGGTGTAATGAATACAGAACCTTTGTTAGGCTCCAGTTCCCCTGCCAAAATCTTCAGAAAAGTGGATTTTCCTGCACCGTTTGCACCGATAAGTCCATAACAGTTTCCTTTGGTAAAATTCATGTTTACATCTTTAAATAATACACGTCCGCCATATTGCAGGCTGATATTTTGTGCTGCGATCATATTTTTCTCTCCTTTTTCTTCTGTTCTGTGTTCAGTTCACTTTTGCACACTTCCAAAAACAGTATCATGAAAATCGCTATTGCAGTATTGCCACTGTTTTTTGTCCAATAAACGTATGCTTCAGATGTTTTTTCTTTGCGTATCGATTGTAATGGCTATACAACCCCAAATCCACCCTATTATATCGCATATTGGCAGGAAAAAACACCCCTGAGAGGAAAAAGTTTATTGTTTTCCTCTCCACAACGGTTTTTACATTTATTTTGATAAAAAAAGACCTTGGGTTTACCAAAAGTCTGAGGGTGTCGACAAAGTCGCCCCCCCTTCGTCAAAGCCTCATTTCATTCAAGGCTTTGACCATCAGACAAAAGAATAAAGCAGAAGTTCCAATGGCAAAAAAGCCTTGAAACTTCTGCTTTTCCTCATGGGAAATGAATTCCCATTGCGAATTCCATTTGTGTTCTCTTACATAGAATCATAATTGATGGCATTTTGTGCTTCCTCAGGCACTTCTACCTTAGGTGCATCGCCTTCTTTTGTAATCTTCATCTGAACTTGGTATGCTTCAACCGCAACGCCTGTACTTGTACTGTCCAATTCCTTCATGACATTGTTCATAACAGATTGCAATGTTTGGGTCAAATCCACTTCGCAGGAAAGAACTGTTCCTGTACGTTCTTCCATTTCTATCCGCACAGGGACAGATTCTACTCCACTATAATAATTTTCATGCAAACCGCTCATGCCTACAAACTGAAAAAATTGTCCACCTTCCGTAACGGCATAGACCTGATTTACAGGAATGCTGCCTACCACAGTCACACTTTTGCCGGGCTGCTGATTTTCTTCCAACTTCCAATCCACACCGTTTTGCAGCAAAAGTGCAATGTTTTCCTGTACATCATAGATTTGCAGAGTATCCTGTTCTGCCTTTACATTCAGCCGTTTCTTTGTCCATTGCGGTTCGCCTCCCTGTATATCGGAATAGCTGCGGTACAAATATGCATCTTCATTTTTGCTTTCAACATAAATATGCTCAAAAGATACCGTATTTTCCTGATTTTTAGGTGTTATGGCAACCTCCATATTTAAGGGTTCTCTCCAAAAAATAATATCTGCAGACATGCCATCTTCTATACCGTCCATATTTGCCTGTATCTGCATATTCGCCTGAACGCTGTTTGCTGCTTCCAATGTTTTTTGGGCTGCCGCAATGTAATCTGCCGGCTGCGTTTCTTTTGTTTCGGTACTTCCCTTCTCAGAAGTCCCACAGCCTGCCAGACAAAAAACAACCGCTGCCGCCAATACGATTTTTGTCCATTTCATGATTTTTTTCATAACGAACCTCCCTGTTTCATTTCATAGTCCAATCCCCTTTCTTATTTTAACGAAAATGAAATTTCTTTGCAAGCAATTCGAAAATGTTTCAGAAAAATATAAGAATTTCTTTCTTATTCTGTAATACCGGCAATAAAACGAATGACTTCTCCCGCTAAAATCAATCCTGCCGCAGAAGGGACAAAGGAAATACTCCCCGGTATCTGCCGTTTACCCGTTTCCGGGGATACTCCCGGCTTTTTTGGTTCCTCTTTGGAATATACCACCCTAACGTCACAAATTCCCCTGTCTTTCAATTCTTTTCGCATAACCTTTGCCAGCGGACAGACGGAGGTTTTGGCAATATCCGTCACCTCAAAACGGGTCGGGTCTAATTTGTTTCCCGTTCCCATACAGGAAATCACAGGCGTATCTGCTTTTTTTGCCTCTTCAATGAGAATGAGCTTAGACGTAACTGTATCAATGGCATCTATAATATAATCATAAGCGGAAAAATCCAAAAGGTCACGATTATCCTTTCCATATATCACTGTATGAATTTCCACTTCTGTTTCAGGGGAAATTTCCTTTATTCTTTCTTTCATCACTTCGGTCTTATTCCGCCCAATGGTTTTTTGCGTTGCCAAAATCTGGCGGTTTAAATTGGTCAGACTTACTTTGTCGCTGTCAACGAGAGTCAAATGCCCAATGCCACCCCTTGCCAATGCTTCAACGGCAAAAGAGCCTACACCGCCAATGCCAAATACTGCCACATTTGCCTGCCACAGCTTTTTCATGGTTTCCTTTCCCAATAAGAGTTCTTCCCTTGCAAAAAGAGTTAATTCTTCGTCCATTTTCATTCTCCTTTTTTCTTTTTCCGTCGTTCTTCTTGTTTCTGCCAATAAAACGGCTCATAAAGCCGCAGCATTTTATGGGCAATGCTGTCTCCGTTTCCTTTCAGATGATGGTCTGCAACAGCTTTCACCTCCGGAAGTGCATTGCCTGTGGCATAGGAAATATCTGCTGCTGCCATCATAGACAGGTCATTTTTGTTGCTGCCAAAGGCAACCACCTGCCATTTCTTCTTTCCACCCATTGTATCCAAAAGCCGACGCATCATATACTCTTTTGTTGCATTTTTATGATATATTTTCAAATGACAGTAATTATCCGGTGTTTCCGTTTTATCCCGCAAAAAAAGCAACTCACCCTTCGTATCCAGTTTTTTGATATCCGCTTCTACATTGTCTGCTTCTGCATCGGTCAATACCAAAAGAATATACACAATTTCCCCTTCTTCGGGAATATCGCCATAAAGATAGTTGCGGTAAGGGGAAACCCTTGCCCGTTCATAGAGCCTGCGTTCCTCTTCATTTTGAAAATCTCTGTAATAAATAAAAAGCACATCTTCCAAAACCACATTCAAAAAATAGTGAATTCCCTTTTGCTGCAAATATGTAGAAATCTTTTTTGTCATTTCTTTTGAAAGACTATTGCAGGCAAGGTATCTTTTTTCCTTCAAATCAAAAAGCACCGCTCCGTCCATGGCAATAACCGGCAACTTCAAATCAATACTGCCAATGTCTGCCAAAAGAGAAGCAGGTGTCCGTTCTGTGGCAATCGTAAATGCCATGCCGTCATGGAGCAGCTGATTCAGTTCGAAGGCACAGTAAGGGGAAATGCCTCCTTTTTCTTCGCACAATCCGCCATCAAAACTGGATACAAAAAAACACTCCTCTCTCCGCCTTCTGGGCACATGGAGCATATTCACACCAAGGGATACCAAAATACCGACAATGGTTTCCGTAGAACGATAAAACGCATCAGCCAAAGGAGAAGCTGTATTGGGGGCAATGGTTACACTGAGCAATACCACACCAGCCATTGCTGCCGCACCTGTTTTATGAAAAATAACCGTAATATACATGGCAGGTATTACCGCAAAGGCGATGATAAGGCTACGCACCACATCGTATTGCTGCCCTGGCAGCCAACGAAATGCATACAGCACTAAAAGTCCCAAAGCTGCCCCAACCAATGTACCAATAATACGATTAAACGCTACCGTCACACTGTTTTCCACAAAAGGCTGCATACAAATCATTGCTGCAATGGTAGAAAAAACAGGTGCACCCCGTTTCCCTGTCAGCAAATAAATCAGCAGACAAATAAAGACTGCAATGGCAGTTTTTATCATACGCATCCCGATTTTTGGCATATTCATTTCTCCTTTCATAAGATATTGTCAAGTATAGTTTGGTCGGCTCTATCTGTCAAGCGAAGTGCATACTTTCGGCATTTTTTCCTTGTTTTATATTTTTTTCTGTTTTTTCCTATCCTTTCCTATCAAGCCCTTCCTGCCTTATCTGAAAAAGGGTGTTCCCAAAAGAACACCCTTTTTCAAAGCCTCATTTCATTCAAGGCTTTGACGAGCAGACAGAAGAATAAAGCAGAA
>JAHHTX010000029.1 GCA_020024255.1 Anaerotignum sp. | reverse complement strand
GTTATATAATGATGTTTTTGAGGAATTGTTTTATAATTATACAACAGTTTCCATTGCACTTATTGTATTTGGGATTGCCTTTTTGATTATTGAAGAAATACATAAAGGAAAAAAAGCAAAAGTCAACAGTCTTTCAGAAATTACCTTCCGCCTTGCCTTGTATATTGGGGTATTCCAGCTTATTGCAGCAATTTTTCCGGGAACATCACGTTCTGGTGCAACGATTGTTGGTGCATTGCTTCTTGGGGTATCTAGGACTGTTGCAGCAGAATTTACATTCTTTCTGGCGATTCCCGTTATGTTTGGGGCAAGCCTTTTGAAACTGGTACAATTTGGTTTCCATTTTACGGCAATGGAAGCGGCGATTTTAGCAGTTGGTATGATTGTGGCTTTTGTGGTATCCGTATTGGTGATCAAATTCCTTATGGGATACATCAAAAAGCATGATTTTAAAGTTTTCGGTTGGTATCGTATTGCGTTGGGAATTTTGGTATTGGCATACTTTGGACTTTTTGCGGTATAATAAAACAAAAGAAAGACAAAATTTTCGGCAGAACCAATTTGGTTTTGCCTTTCTGTTTTTGGAATGAGGAGAGGAACATTATGCAGAAGAAAATACCTATTCGGAAAAAAAGACGGTTGACAGTTCGTGGCGTGCTGTCCGTCTTTATTATCTTGACATTGATTCGTGCAGCATTTATGGGACGGTATGAAAATGTATTTGTATGTGTGTTATCTTTGATCTTGTTTACTGTACCACTGATGTTGGAACGACGGCTTTCTATTGATATTCCGCCATTGATGGAAGCCATTATTTACTGTTTTATCTTTGCGGCAGAAATATTGGGAGAAATCAACTCTTTTTATACCATTATTCCCGGTTGGGATACTATGCTCCATACCATAAATGGATTTTTGGTAGCGGCGGTGGGCTTTTGTCTGGTGGATTTGTTCAATCGCAGTGAACGGCTGACTTTTCAGATGTCGCCACTGTTTTTGGCATTGGTAGCATTCTGTTTTTCCATGACAGTGGGTGTACTGTGGGAATTTTTTGAATTTGCCATGGATATGTTTTTCCAGATGGATATGCAGAAGGATTTTGTGGTGCATCATATTAACTCCGTATTGTTAAATCCTGATGGACTGAATATTGTAGAGCATGAGCCTATTACGGAATTGTTTGTAAACGGAGAAGATTGGATGGCTTTTCCGGGGGGCTATATTGATATTGGCTTAATTGATACCATGAAAGATTTATTGGTTAACTTTATCGGTGCAGTTGTTTTTTCCGTGATTGGATTTTTCTATGTCAAGTCAAGGGGAAAGGGAAAGCTGGCATCTTCTTTGATTCCTGTGGTATTGCCGGAATTGGAGGAGAAAAAGGAAGAAATGTAAAAAGAGAAACAACAGATATATTTCTGAGCGGGAAATTTTCTGTTGTTTTTTCTTTAAATTGAGAAATGCACAAGAAAAAAGATTTTTGGGCATAATATTTGTGCAAAAAAGAATTGTTAGCACTCTTTACAAGTGAGTGCTAACAGGAGTATAATACGGGTGTATTCAAAAGAACCCAAAAATGTGATATGGAAAAGAAAGGTGGAATGGTTATGAATTTACAAAAATTTACGCAAAAATCTCTGGAAGCCATTCAAAACGCCCAGTCTACGGCAGTAGAATACGGAAATCCGCAGATTGATCAACAGCATTTGCTATTGGCTCTGCTGACACAGGAGGATGGACTCATTCCTCAGCTTTTGCAGAGAATGAATGTAAATATCAATAGTTTTTTGCAGGCAGTAGAAAATGAAGTAAAAAAACTGCCTCGTGTAACAGGGGGGCAGACCTATATTGCCTCTGATTTGGAAAAGACATTGACTGCCGCTGAAAAGATGGCGGAGAAGATGACAGACGAGTATGTTTCTGTAGAACATATCTTTATGGCTATGGTAAACAGCCCCAACAGTGCATTAAAGGATATATTCCGGCAGTATAACATTACAAAAGAAGAGTTTATGAAAATTCTTGTAACGGTACGGGGCAATACCCGTGTGACTAGCGATGAACCTGAAGCAACCTATGATGCTTTGAGAAAATACGGTTCGGATTTAGTGGAAAAGGCAAGAAGTAAACAGCTTGACCCTGTCATTGGCAGAGATGACGAAATCAGAAATGTTATTCGGATTCTTTCCAGAAAAACAAAAAACAATCCTGTTCTTATTGGTGAACCGGGTGTTGGGAAAACTGCCATCGCTGAAGGTTTGGCACAGCGGATTGTGAAAGGTGATATTCCAAACAGTTTGAAAGATAAAACAATTTTCTCTCTGGATATGGGCGCTTTAATTGCAGGGGCGAAATTCCGTGGGGAATTTGAAGAACGGTTGAAGGCTGTGCTGAATGAAGTGAAAAAGAGTGAAGGCAGGATTATCCTATTTATTGATGAACTGCATACTATTGTTGGCGCAGGAAAATCAGATGGGGCGATGGATGCAGGCAATCTTTTAAAGCCTATGCTGGCAAGAGGGGAACTGCATTGTATTGGTGCGACTACGTTGAATGAATACAAGCAGTATATTGAAAAAGATCCTGCTTTGGAACGTCGTTTCCAACCTGTTATGGTTAATGAGCCAACGGTGGAGGATACTATTGCCATTTTGCGTGGTTTGAAGGAACGGTATGAAGTTTATCACGGGGTAAAAATACAAGACCAAGCAATCATTGCAGCAGCAACTTTGTCCAATCGGTATATTACCGACCGTTTCCTGCCGGATAAAGCCATTGACTTGGTGGATGAAGCCTGTGCCATGATTCGTACGGAAATGGACTCTATGCCTATAGAATTAGATGTTATTCAGAGAAAAATCATTCAGCATGAAATTGAAGAAGCGGCACTGAAAAAAGAAAACGATAAGCTGTCGCAGGAACATTTGGCAGAAATTCAAAAGGAACTGGCAGAAATGCGGGATAATTTTGCATCTTTGAAAGCAAAATGGGAAAATGAAAAAAATGCCATTGGTATTGTCCAGAAACTGCGTGAGGAAATTGAAGCAGTCAATGCGGAAATTGAAGCGGCAGAAAGAAAATACGACCTGAATAAAGCGGCAGAACTGAAATATGGTAAGTTGCCTAAGTTGCAAAAAGAATTGGAAGAAAAAGAACAGATGGCAGAAGAAAACGGCAGCAAAAACACACTGCTGCGGGATAAGGTAACAGAAGAAGAGATTGCCCGTATCATTGAGCGTTGGACAGGAATCCCCGTTGCAAAGCTAATGGAAGGAGAACGAGAAAAACTTCTGCATTTGGAAGATATTTTGCATAAAAGAGTCATTGGGCAGAATGAAGCTGTACAGAAAGTGGCAGAGGCAATTTTGAGAAGCCGTGCAGGAATTCAAAGTCCCAACCGCCCTATTGGTTCTTTCTTGTTCCTTGGCCCAACAGGTGTGGGCAAAACAGAACTTGCCAAAACCCTTGCGGAATGCCTCTTTGACGATGAGAAAAACATGGTGCGAATTGATATGTCCGAATATATGGAAAAATTCAGCGTGACAAGACTCATTGGGGCACCTCCCGGATATGTTGGCTATGAAGAAGGTGGACAGCTGACAGAGGCAGTCAGACGGAAACCGTATTCTGTTATCCTCTTTGATGAGGTGGAAAAGGCACATCCTGATGTGTTCAACATTCTGCTTCAGGTATTGGATGATGGCAGAATTACCGATTCTCAAGGCAGAACAGTTGATTTTAAAAATACCGTAATTATTCTGACAAGTAACCTTGGTTCTTCTTATCTTTTGGAAGGAATGGATGAAAATGGTAATATCAAGCCGGAAGCAAAAAATCAGGTGGAAGAATTACTGCGGCATTCTTTCCGTCCGGAGTTTTTGAACAGACTTGATGAAATTGTGTTCTATAAACCTTTGACAAAAAACAATATTACACATATTATTGATTTGATTATGAAGGATCTGAACAGAAGACTTGCAGATAAGCAGCTCAGCTGCGAACTGACAGAACGGGCAAAGGCATACCTCATTGAAACAGGTTATGACCCTTCCTTTGGTGCAAGACCATTGAAACGCCTGATACAGCGTGATGTGGAAACACTCCTTGCAAAAAATATTATTGCAGGGGACATTGAACAGGGCAGCACTTTTGTTGTAGATGAAGAAAATGGAAACTACACAGTAACAACAAAATAAAAAATAGAAAAAAGGATTGTATGGGTACAAGGTTAAAAAATATACCCATACAATCCTTTTCGCTTTTTGGAAAAGTCTAGTATATTATTTGCCGTTTTGTTAGACTGAATACGTAAGCACATGAAGGAAAGAGAGGAAAAGTAAGATGAAGAATACTTACACAGTCAAGGATATTACAAAAATGGCAATGATGGCAACCATTACCTTTATTGGTGTCTATCTGGTAAAAATACCGTCGCTTCATGGGTATGCCCATCTGGGAGATTGCATGATTTTTCTCAGTGTTATGGTTTTGGGCTCTCGCAAGGGGGCACTGGCAGGGGGTATCGGTGCCGCATTATCCGATCTTATCGGCGGATATATGCAGTGGATTATTCCGACCTTTTTCATTAAGTACATTATGGGGCGTATTATGGGACTGTTTATTGATAAGATTATGCCAGAAGCAAAGTTGAACTGGCTCATTGGTTCTGTTGTTGGCGGTATAGTACAAATTATCCTATATACCCTCGTAAAAATTCCTCTTTATGGCATTGGTTATGCCATTGGTGGACTGCCAACTATTGGTTCGCAGACCTTGACGGGGATTGTACTGGGAGCAGTATTGATTATGGTATTTGAGAAGGTACATATGTTACAAAGAATAAGGGAGATGTGATGTCATGTTTTTAGAAGGGAAAACAAAAAATTATAAAAAAATAGATGCACATGCACATATTGGTGTTTTTGATGGTTGGGCAAAGCTTTCTTTGACACCGGAAGAAATGATACAGCAAATGGATGCCTATAATATTGAAAAGACCCTCCTTTGTGCAGAACCCAATACATTGACTCTGGAAGCAGTGCGGAAATATCCTGACCGCCTTGTGGGTATGTTTTATGCCAATCCCTTCCGTGGGGAGGCAGAAGTCGAAGACTTGTATGACTATGTACAGAATAAGGGATTCAAAGGAATTAAAACCAATCCGCTCCATCATGCTTATGTAGCAGATGATGAGATTATGGATCCTATTATGGAAGCAGCAAAAGATTTGCATATTCCTGTATTTATGCACTGTGGGCATCCGCCGTACTCTCTGCCTTGGAGCATTGCGCTTTTGGCAGAACGTCACCCAGACGTAAAACTGGTCATGATTCATATGGGACATGGGCACGGTGTATACATTGATGCAACGCTGAAAATGGCAAAACGCTATCCCAATTTGTATCTGGAAATGAGCGGTATGCCTATGCCAACTAAAATTTTGGAAGCCTATAAAGAGGTAGGGGCAGACCGCATTATGTTTGGTACAGATGCACCTTTCCACCCTGCGGCTGTGGAAGAGATGAAGGTATTGAGCAGTGGTTTAACAGATAAAGAACTGGAAGATGTTTTTTATCATAACTGTGCAAAACTTATGGGAATTTAATTTGTCAAAACCATAAATTTTCTTCTTCAAAGACTGTTTGCAGAAAAAGTTTTTCTGTAAGCAGTCTTTTTGTATATGATACGATGTATAAAACAGGGAAATTCCTCTTAAAAAGTGGATTTATACATATAATGCTGTATATTTATTTGCATTGGAATGGGTTTTCTGTTATAATATCCATTAACAATATGAGAAATATGTATGGAATTTATTTTCGTGTACAGCATAAGAAAAAAGCGTATATAAGCCATGTTTTTTGAAAAGAAAAGACAGGAGGGAACAAAATGTCTGAAAATAAAGGAATGATCGGACAGATACAAATTGCAGATGAAGTTATCGGCGATATTGCCGTAACGGCTGCTTTGGAAGTAGAAGGTGTTACAGAAGGTGTTGGCAGCAACAAAAGTATTGTAGAGTTTTTCGGCAGAAGAAGCCAGACCAAGTGTGTCCGTGTGAGCAAAGAAGAAAATGAAGTCATTTTGGACATGGATATTATCGTGAATTTTGGAACAAAAATACAGATTGTGGCAGAGGAAGTACAGAAAAAGGTGAAAAATGCTGTGGAAACCATGACAGGGATTCCTGTTCCTGTGGTAAATGTTGCGGTTTCCGGCATTGTAAAAGAAAAACCAGCAAAAACAGTAGAGGAAATATAAGGCAGAGAAAGTATAAATAAGGAAAAAGGGGCTGTTGCAAATAATGCAGGATTGGATGAGAAAATAACTGCAATGTTTTTGTGGCAGTCCTTTTATCCTAAATCATTTGGAAAGTGGAGGGTGTTATGAGCCGAAGAAGTGCAAGAAAAAATGCGTTTACACTATTATTTCAGACGGAATTTCACGAGGAATATGAAAAAGTGAAGGAGTTGTTTTTTTCGGAACAAGAAGAGGAAATCTCTGAAGAAGAAAAGGCATATATTACTGATGCAGTAGAAGGTGTCATGGCGCATGAAACAGAAATTGACAAGATTATTGACAGTTGTGCAAAGGGTTGGAATACAGCAAGAATGAATCGTGTGGATTTGGCAATTCTTCGCTTGGCAGTATATGAAATGGAATACAGCAAGGCTGCACCTATAGGTGTTATCATCAATGAAGCAGTGGAGCTTGCAAAGAAATTCAGTTCCGATGAAGCCCCCGGTTTTATCAATGGGATATTGGGTAAAATAGCAAAAAGATAATCCGAGGTGCGTAAGGTATGTTAGAGCCGAAGGTCTTTACGGTGGGGCAGATTAACCGTTATATCAAAAATATGCTGGAACATGATGTGATTTTAAATAGTCTTTTGGTGCGGGGGGAGATTTCCAATTTCAAAGCCCATTCGTCAGGACATTTATATTTCACATTAAAGGATAACATAGGTGCTATTTCCTGTGTTATGTTCCGAAACGATGCCGAAAACCTGCCGTTTATGCCGGAAAACGGCATGCAGGTTGTGGTGTACGGTCATGTTTCTCTGTATGAAAAAACCGGACAGTATCAGCTTTATGCGGAATTTATGGAGCCTTTGGGTGTCGGTGCGTTGCAGGTTGCCTTTGAACAGCTTAAAGAAAAGTTGGCGGCAGAAGGACTCTTTGATGCAGATTATAAACGGGAAATTCCGCAGAATCCTGCCTGTATTGCTGTTGTGACATCGCCAACAGGTGCGGCGGTGAGGGATATTTTGCAAATTGCCCAAAGACGTGATCCTGCTGTGAAATTGGTTGTTGTGCCAACATTGGTACAGGGAGAAAAGGCAGCGGAGGATATAGTCCGCTCCCTGCATATGGTGAACCAATGGGGAAAAGCTGATGTAATTATTCTGGGCAGAGGTGGTGGCTCGGTTGAGGATTTGTGGTGTTTCAATGAGGAGATTGTGGCAAGAGCCGTTTTTGCATCGGAAATTCCTGTGATTTCTGCGGTGGGGCATGAAACTGATTTTACCATTACGGACTTTGTGGCAGACCTGCGTGCACCTACACCATCGGCGGCGGCAGAACTTGCGACTATGCCTGTGGCAGAACGACAGGAAGCTGTGGAGAATTTGTGTCGGCGTTTGGAACGGAATTTGGATGGAATTTTGACTGAAAATCGCAGACGATTGGAGTTTTTGAAAAATAGACCTGTTTTGGCGAGACCTTTGGAACGGTTTCGACAGAACATGATGTATATTGAAGACCAGGAGAGAAGGCTTACCAAGGAAACAGAACGTTTTTTGGAAAAGTCCAGTTCCCGTTTTTTGGCAGCAGAAAGAAGACTGGAATCTGTTTCGCCTCTTGGTGTGATGAAACGAGGATTCCTGATGGCAAGTACATCAAGGGGAGAACAAATCACCTCAGTCATGCAAACTAAAATCGGTGATTTACTCCATTTGACATTGCAGGACGGCAGTCTGCTTGCAGAAGTAAAAGAAAGGACGGTGAAATCCTATGCCAAAGAAGAAAGTAAGCTATGAAGAAGCAGTAACCCGTTTGGAAGAAATTGTAGAACAACTGGAAACAGACGAAGTGCTTTTGGAAGAAGCGGTAAAACTGTACCAAGAAGGACTGAAATTGGCGGCGATTTGCAAAGAAAGGCTGGCAGCGGCAGAAGGCAGTGTGACACTGTTGCGGCAGGAGGCAGGACTTTGGGAGGAAACACCGTTTGACAAGGAGGGACTTTGATATGGATTTAAAACAGGAATTGCAAAACAGAATAGCAGAAATTGAAGAAATGCTGGAACAGTATATTCCCGTACAGAAGGAATTTCCACCAGTGATTTTTGAAGCCATGCGGTACAGCCTGTTTGCAGGCGGCAAAAGGCTCCGTCCGATGATGGTTCTGGCAGCCTGTGAAGCTGTGGGTGGCAACAAAAAAACAGCAGAACCTTTTGCCTGCGCTTTGGAGATGATTCATACATATTCCTTAATTCACGATGACCTGCCTGCTATGGACAATGACGATTTCAGAAGAGGTGTCCCAACTTGTCATAAGGTGTATGGAGAAAATATGGCAATTTTGGCAGGGGACGGCCTTTTGCATCATGCTATGGAAACCATGGCAAAGGCGTGCTTTATGAACCCCTGCAAAGAAACTACAGGGGCAATGGCAGCCATTGCAAAAGGTGCAGGACTTTATGGTATGTTGACAGGGCAGGTTGTAGATGTGTATTACGAGGCCAAGCCCATGACAAAGGAAATTTTGGATTTTATCCATGTGCATAAAACTGCGGCAATGATAAGAGGTGCTTTGGAAGCAGGCGCAAGAGCAGGTGGTGCAACGGAAGACATTGTTGCAAAATTCGGTCTTGCAGGCGAAAAAATCGGTGTAGCTTTTCAGATATTGGACGATATTCTGGATGTAACCGGTACAATGGAAGAACTGGGAAAACCCATTCACAGTGACGAAAAGAATGAAAAAGCAACTTATGTAACGTTGTATGGCATTGAAAAATCCAGAGAAATTGCAGCGGATTTGACGGAAGAAGCCATGCAAATCTGGGAGGACTTGGGTAGTTCCTGTGACTTTCTTGCAGAACTGACTACATATCTGCTAAAAAGAACACATTAAAAGCATTTTTTACGAAAACAAGCAGTATGGCAGAAGCATAATGGAAAGAAGATGATGCTATGATGTTTGAAACAATTTTGTACAATAAACCTCTTTGGGCAGCAATTATTTCATGGGCGTGTGCTCAGGGATTCAAAACGATACGTCCCATTGTGACAGAAGGGAAATTCGATGCCACAAGAGTAGTAGGGACAGGCGGTATGCCAAGCTCTCATTCCTCTCTTGTGATGGCATTGACAACCAGTGTTGGTAAATATTACGGGCTTGATTCTGCCTATTTTGCCATTTCGGTGATATTTTCTCTGGTGGTCATGTATGATGCGGCAGGCATCAGACGGGCAGCAGGAAAACAGGCAGAGATTATCAATTATCTTATCGAACATCATTCTCTGCCCAATTTTGAAAAAGTAAAAGAGCTTTTGGGGCATACCCCTTTGGAAGTTTTGGTTGGTGCAATCCTTGGGATTATTGTGGGATGGATTTATTAAGAAGACAGAGAAAAGCAGGTGAAATATATGGGTGGACGATTAGACAAAATACACACACCGCAGGATTTGAAGAAACTGGATATGATACAGCTTGAATCGCTTTGTAAGGAAATCAGACGGTTTCTTCTTCGCAGCGTATCCAAGACAGGCGGACATCTTGCCTCCAATTTGGGTGTTGTGGAATTGACGGTGGCGTTGGAATATTGTTTTTCTCTGCCAGAAGATAAAATTATCTGGGATGTGGGACATCAGGCGTACATCCATAAAATGCTGACAGGAAGAAAGGAACGTTTTTCGACTTTGCGGAAGATGGACGGTCTGAGCGGCTTTCCTAAGCCAGAGGAAAGCAAATTTGATGCTTTTGCGACAGGACACAGCTCCACATCGATTTCGGCAGCACTGGGCCTTGCAAAGGCAAGAGATTTGCAGGGGAAAAAGAACCTTGTGGCGGCTGTCATTGGAGATGGCTCTATGACAGGCGGTCTTGCTTATGAAGCGTTGAATAATGCAGGGAAAGAAAATACCAATTTGCTCATTATCTTAAATGATAACCAAATGTCTATTGACACAAATGTAGGTGCTATCAGCAGGCACTTGAATGCACTGCGTACCAGTAACCGCTATCGGACATTAAAGCAGAATATGCGGCAGTTTCGGGATGCTGTTCCGGTATTGGGGAAACCGGCTTTTTCTGTTTTGGAAAAAGTGCGGGACAGTGCAAAACTGCTTTTGGTAGAGGGTGCTGTTTTTGAGCAAATGGGATTTAAGTATATTGGACCCGTAGACGGACATGATTTGCCGGAACTTGTGGAAATGTTCCGCAATGTAAAGGAAATGCAAGGGCCTGTTATGGTTCATGTGAAGACGGAAAAAGGTAAAGGATACCGTTTTGCAGAAACACGCCCTTGGGATTATCATGGTGTTGGTGCTTTTGACCTTCGGACAGGAGAGCCTGTTTCCAAAAGTACAAAACCAAGCTGGTCTGCAACATTTGGTAAGAAAATCGTGGAAATTGGCCGAAAAAATCCCAAAGTTGTAGGGATTACGGCAGCGATGGCAAGTGGAACAGGTTTTGAAAAGTTTCAAAAAGAATTCCCCAAACGATTTTTTGATGTTGGTATTGCGGAGCAGCATGGAGCAACTTTTGCCGCAGGTTTGGCACAGGAAGGCATGATTCCTGTTTTTGCGGTTTATTCCTCCTTTTTACAAAGGGCATATGACCAGCTTATTCATGATGTTTGTATGGAAAATCTCCATGTGGTATTTGCCATTGACCGTGCAGGGATTGTAGGGGCAGATGGGGAAACACACCAAGGTGTTTTTGATTTGTCTTATCTTAGACATATTCCCAATATGACTGTACTCTCGCCGAAAAATGCTTGGGAACTGGAAGAAATGTTGGAATATGCTGTGAATGTATGCAAAACCCCTGTGGCTGTACGTTATCCAAGAGGAGATGCATCAGAGGTTTGTGCCAATATCTGTACACCCATAGAAACAGGAAAAGCAGAATGGATTGCAAAAGGGAAAGAGATTGCTGTTTTAGTGGAAGGGCACATGATGGATGCAGCTTTGCAGGCGGTGGAACTGCTGAAAAAAGACGGTTTTTCTCCCACACTTGTCAATGCAAGATTTATCTGTCCTTTAGATGAAGAAATGCTGCAGGAAATTGCAAAGAATCATACCCACATTTTTACGGTAGAGGATAATGTGAGAAGTGGCGGTTTTGGTTCGAGTGTACTGGAGTTTTACAGCGACCACGATATGCAGGTATGTGTAACCAATCTGGCATTTCCAAACAAATACTTGGAGCAAGGCACGCAGGCACAGCTTTTTGCGAAATATAAACTAGATGCGGAAGGGATTTATCAGACAATACGCAAAAAAATAGAGAAATAATGAACAGGTGAGTGGTATGGCAGAAAAAGAAAGATTAGATGTGCTTTTGGTGCAGAGAAACCTTGCACCCGGCAGAGAACAGGCAAAAGCATATATTATGGCAGGCAAAGTGTATGTGGACGGAATGAAAGAGGATAAAGCAGGCACGAAAATTCCTGTTTTTGCGGAAATTGAAGTAAAAGATACTTCTATGAAATATGTTAGCCGTGGTGGATATAAATTGGAAAAGGCAATGGAGGTATTTCCAATTACCCTAACAGATAAAATCTGCTTGGATATTGGGGCATCTACTGGTGGTTTTACAGATTGTATGCTGCAAAATGGTGCGTCAAAGGTCTATGCCATAGATGTAGGATATGGACAATTTGCTTGGAAGTTACGGAACGACCCAAGGGTTGTCTGCTTGGAAAAAACAAATGTGCGGTACATCACAAATGAACAGGTGCCGGATAGGGCAGATTTTGCATCAATTGATGTTTCCTTTATCTCACTGACAAAAGTTTTGCCGGCGGTTCTTGGGGTTATGCAGGAAGCTGGGCAGCTTGTTTGTCTGATCAAGCCACAATTTGAGGCAGGAAGAGAAAAGGTCGGAAAAAACGGTGTGGTAAAGGATATTTCCGTGCATAAAGATGTTATTGCCATGATTACGGATTATGTGATGGCTTTGGGACTTGGCATTATGGGGCTGGATTTCTCGCCAATCAAAGGGCCAAAAGGAAATATTGAATACCTGATATATTTGGATAAAAAACAGGAAGGTTTAACGCAAGAGGAAGTACTGGGTTTGTTGGAAGAAGTTGTGGAAAAATCTCATGAAGTCCTTTGAAATAAGGTGGGGGTGATGGGAATGCAGAAGAAAGTAGGCATTATACCCAATGTGGAGAAAGACATAGATTTTGCTGTGACAAAGCGTTTGGTCGCATATTTAACTGCTCATGGTTGTGAACCACAGATCGTAGAACAGGTTGCACAGGAAACCGGTCTTTCAGGGTATGCCCATAAAGAAGAAGAAGTCTATGCACAGTCAGATTTTGTTATTTCTCTTGGGGGAGATGGTACGCTTTTGGGTGTCGGCAGAAAATCTGCGCCTTATGGTACACCCATATTGGGCATTAACCTTGGGCATCTTGGTTTTTTGACAGCAGAAGAAAATGCAAAGGCAGAATCTGCTATTGCCAAAGTTCTGGACGGACAATTTAAAATGGAAAAACGCATGATGCTAGAAACCTCCATTTCTGCGGAAAAAGAAGAAGGAATTGAGGGAATACTGGCACTGAATGATATCTGTATCAATCGAGGTCTTCTCTATAAAATATTGGAGTTTAATGTATTTATCAATCATGAGTATGTGGATACCTTTCAGGCAGACGGTGTGATTATCTGTACACCGACAGGTTCTACGGCATATAACCTTTCTGCAGGTGGACCGATTTTGAAATCTGATGCACAGATTATTGCCATTACGCCCATTTCTGCGCACACCCTGACTAGCCGTTCTATCGTTGTTTCGGCAGAGGACACCGTTATGGTGGAGGTGAATCCCAGAGAGGATACGGCTTTTACAGTCAGTGCAGACGGGCAGGAGGCTTGGACATTGACAGGAAAACAAGTGGTGGAGATTAAGCGTGCAAAAGAGTATGTATCAATTATTAGAACAAACACACAGAGTTTTTATGATGTATTACGGCGAAAGCTTGGCAGATAAGAAAGTATGGGAGGGTGTGAAGAATGAAGATTGCCAGACACGCAAAAATTTTGGAGCTGATTGAGAAATATGATATTGAAACACAGGACGAACTGGCACAAAAGCTTTGTGAAGAAGGATTTATGGTGACACAGGCAACGGTTTCCAGAGATATTCGTGAAATGAAGCTGACAAAAATTGCAACAGAGAGAGGAAAACAGAAGTATTCTGTCATTTCCAACAATGATACAGAAGTGACGGAACGCTTGACCCGTGTATTTAAAGAGGCTGTTGTTAAGCTGGATTATGCGCAGAATGTTATTGTAGTAAAAACATTGGAAGGCATGGGTATGGCTGTTGCGGTTGCCCTTGATAATATGCAGAACAACGAAATTTTGGGAACTATTGCAGGTGATGACACTGTTTTTGGCATTGTGCGTACCCACAATCAGGCGGCGGCTATGGTGGAAAAACTTTACCGCATTATTCATAGCGCATAAGATGTAGAAATGAGGGAAATGCAGTGTTAGAAAATCTTCATATCAAAAATGCGGCACTAATTGCGGAGTGTGATTTGCAGTTTGCGTCGGGATTGAATATCTTGACCGGAGAAACAGGTGCAGGAAAGTCTATGGTACTTGGGTCTTTGCAATTTGTATTAGGCGGCAGAGTAACAAAGGATTTTTTACGAAAAGAGGAGAAGGCTGCAACAGTAGAGGCATTGTTTTCTACAGAAAACAGCCACTTACAGGAAATTTTGCAGGAACACGGCATAGAGATAGAGGAGGATAATACACTCCTTATTCGTCGTACACTGTATGATACAGGAAAAAGCATTTGCCGTGTCAATGGTTGTACGGTAACTTTAGGAATTTTGCGGGAAATTGCAGGAGAATTGATAGATGTATATGGACAGCATGAACATCAATCCCTTTTGAATCCGGCAAAGCATATTTGTCTTTTAGACCGTTTTTGTGCAGAGAATTTGAAAGAATCTTTGGAGAGCTATCATAAATATTATGAAATGCGGAAGAATATTGAAAAACAGCTTGCTTTATTGATGGGTGACGAAGGAGAGAGAAGCAGAAAAATAGATATTTTGCAGTTTCAGATAGAGGAAATTACAAGGGCAAAGCTGCAACAGGGTGAAGAAGAGGTTCTCTTGGAGCAGAAAAAGCGGCTTTCCAGTAAGGAAAAGCTTATGCGTCTGACAGAGGAAGGTGTTGCCATGCTTTATGGCGGGGCAGAAGGAATGCCCTCTGTTTATGATTGTATGGGGCAGATTCTCCACAGACTTGGTGAAGCCGTGGAACTGGACAGTACACTTGCTCCGCTTGCGGAAACATTGGACAGTGTTTATGTGCTGCTTGCAGACAGTGCCAGAGAATGGAAACGGTATGGGGAAGGACTGGAGGCAGATTCTGATGCCTTGGAGGAGATAGAAGAACGTCTGCAAACCATTTACCACTTAAAACGAAAATACGGTGGCAGTGTAGAGGAGGTACTTTCTTTTTGTGAAAAAGCACAGGAAAAACTGGATTTTCTTATACATAGCGAAGAAAAAGCGGCAGAGTTGGAAAAGCAGAAAAGAGCCGCAGAACATGCGATGATAGAAACGGCAAGGGACATGACAGAAATTCGCAGAAAGAAAGCAGATGAGGTAGGAAAACAAATTGAAGATGCCCTTCATGAAATGCAGATGCAGCAGGCACAGTTTTGTATAAAGGTAGAAGAAAAGGATGTTTTCGGAACAGACGGCAGGGACAAAGTGGAGTTTTTTATTTCTGCCAATGCAGGCGAGGATTTGAAACCTCTATCAAAAATTGCATCGGGCGGTGAAATGTCCCGTGTGATGTTGGCACTAAAGAGCGTGTTGGTAGATGCAGATGAAATTGATACTTTTGTATTTGATGAAATTGATACAGGGGTCAGCGGAAAAACTGCCGGAAAAGTCGGAGAAAAAATGCACATTTTGGGACAGAAACGGCAGATTCTCTGTATTACCCATTTGCCACAGATTGCAGCCATGGCAGACCATCATTTCCGTATTGAAAAACAAGTGATAGAGGGAAAAACGGAAACAAAAGTTTATCCTTTGGACGAGGAGTCTTCCTGTATGGAAATTGCAAGGCTTATGGGTGGTGAAGAAGTGACAGATGCGGTTTTGGCGGCAGCAAAGGAATTGCGGAAAGAATGCCAAAGCAAAGCGGAAATTTGATAAAATTCACAGAAAAATACTGAAAAAAATAGCGGGATATGTTGAATTTGGTACTGTTTTTAAAAATTGTATCGAAAACGGCATATGTCGCTTTTGTTTTGATACAATTTTTGTTATAATACAATTAAATGTATGATTTAGGGAAGGGCAGAAAAAGAGGAAAGCATAACTATGTACGAGGAATATAAAGTTTTATTGGTGGACGACGAAGCAGAAGTGCGCACAACGATGATTAAGAAAATCAACTGGAAGAAACTTGGTTTTCAGGTGGTGGGAGATGCGGAAAATGGTATAGATGCTTTAGAAAAATTGGAATTTTGGGATCCAGATTTGATCATTACAGATATTCGGATGCCTTATATGGACGGATTGCAGCTGGCAGAGTATATCTATAAAGTCAGACCGTCTACAAAAGTTGCTATTATTTCCGGTTTTGATGATTTTGAATATGCAAAGCAGGCAATCAAAGTGAATGTGATGGAATATATTTTGAAGCCGGTCAATGCAAAGGAAATGTCGGAAATTTTGAAGAAAATTCGAAAGACTTTAGACGAAGAAGTTAAGCGGATTCGGGATATAACATCTTTGCAGGAAACATTTCAAAAAAATCTCCCCATACTCCGTGAATATTTTTTGGGGAATTTGATTAAGGGTAATCTGCATAAAGAAGAAATTCCCATGCTTATGGAGGAGTATAATCTTCTTCCTTTGATGAAAGGAAAGAGTTGGGTTGCCGTGAAGGTAATGCTTTCTGCCATACCGCTTTCAGGAACACAAAAAAATCGTAATTTACTCTATTTTTCTATCAAGCAGCTAATAGAAGACCGTCTGAAAGAATACGGAAATTATGTTTGTTTTCATCTTCCTTCCGGACTTTGCATAATTGTAGCTTTGGAGAAAGATAGTCAGATGCAGAAACTGGAGACCTTTTTGAACGATGTATGCAGAGAAAGCCGCAAATTTTTAAAGCAACCGATTGTCATTGGTGTTGGCAGAGCCGTGCAGCAGATAGCCGAAATTTCAAAGAGTTATATTGAGGCAAGAGAAGCGGCATCATATAGTGGCACAGTTGGTGATGTCATTTTTATTGACGATATGGAAATTAAAACAATTACACCACGTCTACGGCTGACAGAACAGGATGAAAAGGAACTGGAACATATATTGAAATTCGGTGATGAAGAAGCCATACAGTCCTGCGTGGAAATGATTTCTGTAAAGATGAAGGAAGTGAAAGAATCGGAAACAGGTTGTCAGACATACATCATAGATATCCTTAGTGTTATTTTGCGTGTTTTGCAGTCAGGCGGTCTGGAAGAAAAAATTGTTTTTGGTGAGTATAGGGACTATAACGGTGTTTTATCCGGTATCCGTACAGAGCAGCAACTCTATCATTGGCTTTGCAATGTTTGTTTTGCAGTTAGCGGAAGCCTTGCAAAAGAGAGAATGGGAACAACGCAAACAATTATTATAAAAGCAAAACAGTATATCGAAGAGAATTATGCAAATTCTGCCTTGTCCCTAGAGATGATTTGCGGGTATCTGCATATTAGCACAGCATACTTTTCTACGATATTCAAAAGAGAAGTGGGTGAAAGTTATATTTCCTATTTGACAGGAATCCGCATGGAAAAGGCGGCATGTCTTTTGAAAAATACAGATGATAAAACTTATGTGATTGCAGCAAAAGTGGGATATGATGAACCAAACTATTTCAGCTATGTATTTAAAAAGAAATTTGGTGTTTCGCCGAATAAGTTCCGCGGAAAGTGAGGACAAGGAATATGGGGTGGTATCAAAAAATTGGTTCATGGATAAGAAATTGGATATTTCACAACGAAAGACGTACAGAGTTACGGCATATCATCTGGTTGGTTTTCACAATAATATCCATGTCTGCAGTGATTTTGATGGGGATTTTCTTTTATTATCGATATTCCAGAGAATTTGACAAAAATATGCAGCAGGGAAACTTGGAACGCATGGAGCAGGCGTCCTATAATATTACAGCACATCTACAGAATATGATGAAAATTTCAGATTCCTTGTACTATCAGGTCATTAAAGGAAAAGATTTGGCAAAGGAATCCATTTCAAACGACCTGCGTTTAATTTATGACATCAACAAAGATTATATTGAGAGCATTGTCCTTTTTTCGGAGGACGGCAGACTGATTACTGCTACACCGGCAGGAAAGCTGCGCAGCGGGTTTTCCGTCAAAAATACATCTTGGTATGAGGATACCATGAAATGGGAGGAAAATATTCAATTCAATTTGCCGGAAGTATCTAATATTTTCCAAAGTGAGGGTGTGGATTATTCCAGAGTGATTCCCATGACTCGTATGGTGCAGATGAACATCAACAATAAAATGGAAAGGGGCATTTTGCTGATGAATCTGCGATACAATTCTATTCAGGATATGGTGGAAAATACGCTTTTGGGCGGCAAATCTTATGTATATCTTACCGATGAATTTGGCGATGTGATTTACCACCCTTATCAGGAATGGTTTGAAAGCGGTTACATCAAGGTGGATTCATTGCCTGATATCAGAAATAAACATGAACTGCCCAATAACGTCATTTGCAAAACCATTGGATATACAGGATGGAATTTGGTGGGGATAGGAAAAAACCAAGGGATTTCTTTAAATGGAATAAAGAGCCAGATGTTTATTGCTTTCCTCATTCTCTTTTTTTTAAATGCCATTTTGGTTATCAATTTTTCTGTTTCACAAAAAATTACAGAGCCTATGCGTCGTTTGGAGCGAGCAGTAAGAAAAATTGAAGCAGGGGATTTAGATGTAAAAATTGAGTCTTCCGGTGTATATGAAGTTTGGTCACTTTCTGAGGCAGTAGGGAAGATGGAAAAGAATTTGAAGCAGCTGATGAAGGATATTGTGGAGGAACATGAAGCAAAACGAAAAAGCGATATCCTTGTGCTGCAAAACCAAATCAATCCGCATTTTTTATATAATACACTGGATATTATTGTTTGGATGATTGAAAATGAGGAACGGGACAATGCGGTAAATGTGGTAACGGCACTGGCACGTTTTTTTCGCATCAGTCTTAGTAAAGGAAAGAGTATTATCACCGTTGCAGATGAATTGGAACACGTCCGAAGCTATTTGATGATACAGAAAATGCGGTTTAAAGATAAGTTTTCCTATCGCTTTGAAGTAGATGAGAGAACAGAATCCCTTGGTACAACAAAGCTGGTATTGCAGCCGATTGTGGAAAATGCCATTTACCATGCCATGGAATATTTGGATGAAGATGGGGAAATTGTAATCCGTTCCTATCTGAAAGGATCAGATTTGATTTTTTCTGTAGAAGATAACGGCTGTGGCATGACAGAGGACAAGGTGGAGGCATTATTAAAGGGAGAGAATATCTCTTCAAGACAGGGATCTGGTGTTGGACTTAGCAATGTTATGGAACGACTGCATCTGCTGTTTGGCGATGCCTATGATTTTACTATCATATCCGAACCCGATGAAGGAACAAAAATACAAATTCGTATGCCAGCAACTCCTTATGAAAAATTGAAAGAAAAGGAGGGAATATGATGCATAAAAAATATAGGTTGTGGCTGGTATTGGACGTGATGCTTTTGGTCATATTATATATGGGTTCTTTTACTGACAGCTTTTTTCAGAAACAAGAACAGGAGATTTGGAATGTTTCTGTTATTATTGACATGGCAGAGGACGGAACGGAAAAAAATTTTCAACATGGTTTGGAAAAAGCAGCCAGAAAATATAAAATGGATATGCGATATGTCAATATCAGAAAGTATAAATCAAATACAGAACAGCTGGCGGAAACGTTAAAAAAAGAGATAACCCGCAGCTGTGATGCACTGATACTGGGCTGCTCTGAAAAATATGCAGAGCAGGTTTTGGAAACACTGCCTATGGGAGTGCCTGTGGTTTTGATTGATACACCCATAGATTTTCCTATGGCTGAGATTTGGCTGCAGGAAGATGAGGAAGGCATTGCACGAAAAATGACCGATTTGTTGTTGCAAAACGAACGAGATAAAAAAATGGTTTTGCTAGTACCCCATCCGCAGAGCAGCGAGCAAGTGCATCGTATTCATGAAATGGTGGCATGGAAATTGCAAAATGCAGGTATGGCATGCGAGAAGATTGAAATGGACAGTGCAGAGGATTGGGATCGGTTTATCAATCAAATGTGGATTTACAAAGACTGTGCTGTTGTTACAGCAGATACTGTTGCCTTGGAAACCATTGCAAGAGAGTGTGAAGTCAACAGCAAGAAAATTCCACTGTACGGTATGGGGTGGAGTAGCGCAATCAGAAAAGGTATGGAGGACAACGTGATTAGTGGCATCATTGTACCGCATACATTTGAAGCCGGCTATACTGCTATGTATGCAGTCAATAAAATCATGAGCAGATATGGTATTCAAAATGCAAAGGTGGAAATACCAACTGTAGTTGTTACAAAAGAGAATCTTTATAACGATAAGATGGTAGAGTCTGTACTCTTTCCGTTTTTATAAAGGGGCGAGTATATGGAAAATCAGAATGAGAAAAAAATATTTTTTTTGCTAATCATTTCTTGTATTTTGATTGTTATCGGATTTTTTTATGTGGAAGATATAGATGAGAATGACGAGTTTAAAATAGGGATTTCCGTATATATAGAAGAAGATGCTTTTGTGAATACCATTTTAGATGCCATACAGCAGGAAGTGCAAAGATATAATCATACTGCCGACAAAGAAATTGTCACCAGTGTATTGTCTGCAGGAGGCTCCCAAAGAGAACAGAATCTACAGATTGAGCAGTTTTTTGCTTTGGATTATGATGTTGTTTGCATCAATCTGGTGGACAGAACCAATGCTTCCCAAATGATTGATGCGGCACAGGAAAAAGGAATTCGTTTGATATTTTTTAACAGGGAACCGGTAAAACAGGATATTTTCAGAGAGGATAATATTTATTATGTGGGTACAGATCCCAAAGAAGTGGCATTGCAGCAAGGAATAGCCGTAGTAGATTATTATGAGAAGCATCAAAAAGAAATGGACAAAAACGGAGACGGGGTATTGCAGTATGTTATATTAGAAGGGGAAACGGGACATCAAGACAGCATTATGCGTTCTGAGTATACGCTGCAAACCATAGAAAACCGAGGGATTCCTTTGCAAAAGTTAGATGAAGATACGGCAGACTGGTTTCGTTCCAGAGCAGAGGTTATTACAGAAGACTGGATACGTCTTTATGGTGATAAAATTGAACTGGTTTTGGCAAACAACGATGAAATGGCTTTGGGTGCAATTGATGCGTTGAAAAAAAAGAACATTAAAGCCGCTGTTTTCGGTGTAGATGCAACAGAAAAAGGCAAGAAGGCAGTGAAAGATGGCAGTTTGTGTGCAACAATAGACTGCAATGCAAAAGTGCAGGGAATTTGTATTTTTAATCTGGCAAAAGATTTATTGCGAAATGAGCAGTTAGACAAGGAAGATTTTTCTCTAAAAGATGGACATTATATAAGAGTTGACACCCATCCTTTTCCAGATTAAGGAAGGAAAAATATAAGAT
>JAHHTX010000003.1 GCA_020024255.1 Anaerotignum sp. | reverse complement strand
CTACTATCTCACTGACTTTACAGAAAATTTAGCACAATTCAGGGAGAAAGTCAAGGGAATTCGGGAAGAAAAGGAGAACCATATTCTATCTTTGGACAATAAAAAAAGCCAGCAGAATTCAAACGGTAGTCCCGGGGTATCATTCCCCGACAGTACCTACTATCTCACTGACTTTACAGAAAATTTAGCACAATTCAGAGAGAAAGTCAAGGGAATTCGGGAAGAAAAGGAGAACCGTATTCTATCTTTGGACAATAAAAAAAGCCAGCAGAATTCAAACGGAACCCCAAAGGTACAATACCTAAGCAACTCCTACTATCTCACTGACTTTACAGAAAATTTAGCACAATTCAGGGAGAAAGTCAAGAGGATTCGGGAAGGAAAGGAAGCAGAGGAAAAAGACTGGAAGAAAAATGGCAGAAACAGAAGGAAAAACGGGACAAAATGAAAGAAATGCTGAAGGGAAATGAGGCGCTTCGCACATATACGAAGGGGATACAATGATAATAAAAAAGCGACTGCAAATAAACAGAATTACGGAGGAAAAAGTGATTGAAAAGAAATGCAACTCTGCATAGAAAAAAATCCTTGCAAGTCCTTACTTGCAAGGATTTTTGGAGCGGAGACGGTGGGATTCGAACCCACGTGCCGTTTCCGACAAACTGATTTCGAGTCAGCCCCGTTATGACCACTTCGATACGTCTCCATCATAAAAAACACGATTCATTATATCATTCGTTAGGGAAAAATGCAATGTTTTTTTGCGGTATGTTTCTTTCCCATGATGCATAGAAATAGTATGACAAAAAGGGTAGGAGGGAACATCATGCAGGAGGGGAATTTAAATTTAGGCCAGTTGGAAGACGCAAATACGAGCACTGGTCAGGAGGAGATTGCCAAAAGTGTTTTGGCATCTACTGGAAGAAGTGGGCAGTATGATTTACAGGATTTAGAAAATGTGACAGTTTATTACGGAGGTGATTTGACAGAAAACAAGGAAGATGTGGTGATTTCTGTCAGCTTTGGACCGAAAAATACGGTTATTGCAGCATATATGACCAATGGAGATGTATATGAATATGTAGGGGATATTGGGAATTTTTATGGAGTAGAAAATATCCGCTTTATTCCTTCGAAGGAACTGGGACAGGATATTGTTGTTGTCAGAGAACGGGTAAATCAATCTCTTGGCTCATTTGAAGAAACCGATGTTTTAAGGGGATACGTCTATGAGAAAGATGGATTTCGAGATGTTTTGAATACGCCGGCAAAAATCAAGGCAAGCTGGAATAAACTTTGGGATAACACGATACCTAAAGATGAAAGCCAATGGAGAAGAATAACGGAGAATACGGAAAGTGTATGGGGAACAGAGGGGAATACAGATCTGACTCTCACTCGTCAGCAGAATTATCTAATCTCTGATGATACCAACAAGGAAAAAGAACCGGAAAACGACACCTTTCAGACACAGGATAGTCGTGTTGTGGTAGAGAGATTCTATTGGTCACCCGTGTGGGGACGATTTATTTTGGGGGATGCTGTGGAAAGGGTGACAGGAGAGCCTGTAGCTTTGGTGGAAAACTTGGAAAAATCGCCGTATACACTGGCAGGTTTTTCTAATTATGCAGATTTCGGCATTGTACGGGGAGATGGCACTTTTGCATATGTCCCAAAGGAAGAATTGGAACAGATCAATTTGTAAAATTATGGTTGTTTTTTGTTTGAAAATGTTCTATAATAGAAAAAAATACATACAAAGGAGAAAATGTGATGCAGTCTGTTCAACCTACACAATATACGGTAAATTCTCGCAATTCCTATATAACAAAAGAAACAACAAAAGCAGGTTTTTCCGGTGTAATGGAAAAAGCATCTGCTTCCCATTCTATGGATGATATTTTTGAAAGAGCATCTGTTCAGTATGATGTTCCGGTTTCTCTGTTGAAAGCAATCGCAAAGGCAGAGTCCAATTTTAATCCAAAGGCCCAGTCCCATGCAGGGGCACAGGGTGTTATGCAGCTTATGCCGGCAACGGCTCGTTCTTTGGGGGTTACGGATCCTTTTGATGCAGAACAAAACATCTTGGGTGGTGCAAAGTATATTGGTCAGATGCTAAAAAGATATGATGGAAATACAGCCCTTGCATTGGCGGCATATAATGCAGGCAGTGGCAATGTGGCAAAGTATAATGGGATTCCGCCCTTTAAAGAAACACAAAATTATGTCAGAAAGGTTATGGCATATGCAGGGCAGGAATTAGAAGCAGGCAATTATTCGCCAAGTGTGTCTGCTGCACATTCTCCGGAAGAAGAACGTATCAATCAATCTATTTTGGATTTTGAAGATTTTACACAGGAAGATTATGAAATGTTCTTGAAATTGATTGTGGCTTCTCTGCGCTACAAGGCAGAACAATCTTTGACAGACATGATGAATTTCGATGCATTGGATTCCGATACGCTTGTTGGTACGGATTGGGAAACGAAGCAGGAGCAGTCTGCAGTGCGTATGTGGGATATGGCAGAAGATTCTGTAGCACAGATTTCTTCCGGTGTTTCTGCAGATACAGCAGCACTGATGACGAATTTCCAAAAAATGTATGAGTAAAATATTTTTTAAAAATCGTGTAAAAGTAGTTGACAAATGTCTTTGTCATGCTATAATAATGCTATTACAAAAAACCTTTGATTAAGAGGAGTAGTTTTACAGGAAAACATTCAGAGAGCTGTGGATGGTGGGAATACAGCAGTTGATGTAGAATGAATGGACTTATGAGGGCGGTCGAAAGCAGCATTGCAAGTAGTAACCGACGGGAACCGTACCCGTTATCCTGACGGACTGTATATTTGTACAGGAAATGAGTGGATGATTTTCATCAATTTGGGTGGTACCGCAGGATTATCAGTCTTGTCCCATAGAAATATGGGGACAGGACTTTTTTTATTGAAAAATTTTGGTGCCTACACAAAATAAACGAGAAAAGATAAGACAAAGAAAAGAGCAGAAAAGAAGGAGAGAAGAAAAATGAAAATGAAAAAATTGATGGTAATGGCAATGACAATGGTGATGGCAGCAGCTTTGGCAGGCTGTGGCGGCACTGGAAACGGTGATGCAGCTGAAGGAGACAGTGCCAATAAAGATATTCCCGTAATCGGTATTTCCCAGTTTGCACAGCATGCCTCTTTGGATAATTGTCGAATTGGATTTTTGGAAGGTCTGGAAGCAAGTGGCTTGAAGGAAGGCAAAGACTACATCATTGATTATCAGAATGCAGGTTTTGACCCCAATGTCGCACAGCAGATTGCCCAGAGCTTCTCTGCAAAGAATGTATCCTTGATGTGCGGGATTGCAACAATATCTGCAACATCTTGTTATGCAGCAGCAGAAGACAAAGATATTCCTGTTATCTTCAATGCCATTACAGACCCTGTGGAAGCAAAACTGGATAGCGGTAATGTAACAGGTATTAGTGATAAACTTCCCATCGAAGAGCAGTTGAAGCTGATACGCAAGATACAGCCGGAAGCAAAAAGCATTGGGATTCTTTATACAACAAGTGAACCTAACTCTGTAGCAGCCATTAGAGAGTATGAAGAAAAAGGTCCTTCTTATGGATTTAAGGTAGAAACTATCGGTGTGACACAGCAGTCTGAAGTGATTCAAGCGGCAGAAAACCTCATTGCAAAAAAGGTAGATTGCTTTACCAATATCACAGACAATACTGTTGTAGGGGTACTGCCCTCTATTTTGGAAAAAACAAATGATGCAGGCATTCCTGTTTACGGCAGTGAAATCGAACAGGTAAAACTGGGCTGTGTGGCATCTGCCGGTATTGAATATGTAGCACTTGGCAGAAAAACAGGTGAAATGGCAGCGAAAATTCTGAAGGGTGAAGCAAAAGCATCTGAAATGCCCTATGAAACCGTAAAAGACTTTGAAACATATATCAATTCTGAAGCTTTGGCAGCAATGAATATAGAAGTGCCTGCTGATGTGGCAGAAACAGCAATGGATGTAGCAAAAGAAGCATAAAATCATCAAAGATAGACAGGAAGGTTTTTGAAATGAATGAATTTCTTGAATTATGCGTGGGGACAATTACGCAAGGGTTTATTTATGCCCTGTTGTCCTATGGCGTATACATTACTTATAAAATATTGGATTTTCCAGATTTAACGGTAGATGGTAGTTTTCCTTTGGGGGCAGCGGTAACAGGTGTTCTTTTGGTTAAAGGGGTTAATCCTTATTTGACCCTGCTGGCAGCACTGGCAGTCGGTGCAATGGCTGGTTTTATGACTGGATATATCCATGTACGACTGAAAGTTAGGGACTTGCTTGCAGGTATCATTACCATGACAGCACTATTTTCCATCAATTTGCAAATTGCAGGTTCCAACTTGGCGGTTGACCGTGGCATAGATACGATATTTTCTGTTGTTCCCGGTATGCAAGATATACCTTTGCTGTACCGCAAGTTTGTGGTATCCTTGGTTCTGGCAGTGGGCATGAAATTTGTTTTGGACTGGTATATGAAAACAAAAAACGGTCTGCTTCTGCGTGCCGTAGGGGATAATGAAACACTTGTGACAACATTGGCAAAAGATAAAGGTACAGTAAAAATTATTGGACTTGTTATTGCAAATGCACTGGTTGCACTATCCGGGGCAGTTGTCTGTCAGGAACAGCGTGCATTTTCCAGTACCATGGGTACAGGGCAGGTAGTGTTTGGTTTGGCAACGGTAATCATCGGGACTACATTATTCCGCAAAATGAGTTTTTTCAAAGCAACTTCTGCTGTATTGATTGGCAGCATCTTATATAAATTCTGTATTCAGATTGCCATTAGTCTGGGACTGCCTGCAAACCTCTTAAAATTGGTAACAGCAGTATTGTTCTTGATTGTTTTGGTTCTGGGAAACAGACAGAAAGGCGGCGCAGACCATGCTTGAGTTAAAACATATTAAGAAAGTATATAATCCTGGTACAGTAACGGAAATGTGTTTGTTTGATGATTTTAATTTGACGGTAAAGGATGGGGAGTTTGTTTCCATTGTCGGCAGCAATGGCAGTGGCAAGACTTCTATGCTAAATATTATTTGTGGCAGTATCCCTATAGAAGGTGGTCAGGTGTTGGTTGGTGGAAAGGACATCAGTAAAATGAAGGACTTCCAAAGATATCGCACTATTGGTCGTGTTTATCAGAATCCTTCTATGGGTACTTGCCCCAATATGACCATGCTGGAAAATATGTCTTTGGCAGATAATAAAGGAAAACCTTTTAATCTTGGTTTTGGCATCAATAAGGCAAAAGAAAATTACTATAAGGAACAGCTTTCCATATTGGGTCTTGGCTTAGAAGATAAAATGGATGTGAAACTGGGTGCATTGTCCGGTGGGCAACGGCAGGCTGCATCTTTGATTATGTCTACGCTGACACCTATCCAATTTTTGATTCTAGATGAGCACACAGCAGCTTTAGACCCCAAAACGGCAGAAACCATCATGGAATTGACAGGAAAAGTTGTCAAAGAAAAAAATCTCACAGCCATGATGGTAACGCACAATCTGCGGTATGCAGTGGAGTACGGCAACCGCCTCATTATGATGGATAAAGGCGGTATTGTAATGGACAAAAGTGATGATGAAAAAGAAAAGACAAAGATTGATGATATACTGGATTTGTTTACAGCTATCAGCATTGAATGTGGAAACTAAGAGATAATATTCATTTTTCTGTCTATGATGAAAAAACGCACATCCAGTTTGTAAAATGTGATAAGCAGGGTGTGTGTTTATATTTTGGAGCATATGAAACTTCTTCTGTAAATGATGTTATGAAAGGTCTTCTATGATAAAATATTATGATCATAAGGAGACCTTTTACTATGGCAAGAAAGAGAAAGCCATACACAGAGTAAATGAAAGATACCCTGATTAACTGTGCAGATAGGCTTATTGGTATTAAGGAGGCGATTCTGCAGTACTTCCTAAGACAGAGTACCAAAGATATATTGTTCATCAAGTGAGTAATACCTTGAAGTATGTTCCGGATAAAAACAGAAAAGAATATACAGCAGATTTGAAAACCCTTTATCCGGCAATATTTCCTTGACCGCTTTTGACATATCAATTTGTAACTGCTCTATATAAAACAAAGGCGAAAAACTGATTTTACGCAAGTCTTTCGCCTATCATGATTATAGAAGATCTTATTTACAGACTTTTCTACATCGTCCCTCTTATTTCAGCAGTGCAATTACTTCTACTTCACAAAGTACGTTTTTGGGCAGTGTTTTTACTGCTACACAGGAACGGGCAGGTTTGCTTGTGAAGTATTTGCTGTAAACTTCATTGAATGCACCAAAATCACCCATGTCTGCAAGGAAGCAGGTTGTCTTGATGGCATCTTCGTATGTTATGCCATTTGCTTCCAAAACTGCACCCAAGTTTTTCATTACCTGTTCTGCCTGTTCTTCAATTGTTTTTGCTGTAATTTCGTTTGTAGCAGGGTCGATAGGAATCTGACCAGATGTGAACAGAAAACCGTTTACTGCTACAGCCTGAGAGTAAGGACCTACTGCTGCTGGTGCTTTGTCTGTGTTTGTAAATTTCATCATAATGCTTCTCCTCCGTATCTGTTGTATTTTTTTCTAATCCTATTGTATTCCAAAGACAAACATACGTCAATGTATTTTTCTCAAATACAGTTTTTTTTACTTTCTGCATGAAAAACTGTAAATTTTTGTTTCTTTTTTGTCTGGTTTCGGTTAAAATAAAAATATTGCATATGAAGATTTTGCGTATCTTTACAGGGATTTTTATAGAGAAAGGATTTTTTGAAAATGAGTAATCTGGAAGCAATACAAAAAAGACGTATTTTCGGCATTATTTCTCATCCAGATGCCGGGAAAACTACATTAACGGAAAAGCTGCTGCTCCATGGTGGTGCAATCCGAGAGGCGGGGACGGTAAAAGCCAGAAGAAATGCCAAGTTTGCAAAAAGTGACTGGATGGAGATCGAAAAACAGAGAGGGATTTCTGTTACCTCTTCTGTTATGCAGTTTGAATATGATGGAAAAGTGGTTTCCATTATGGATACACCGGGGCATAATGACTTTGGAGAAGACACTTACCGCATTTTGACCTCTGTGGACAGTGCAGTTATGGTTATTGACGGTGCAAAAGGGGTTGAGGCACAGACTGTAAAGCTGTTTAAAGTATGTAGTATGCGGAAAATTCCCATTTTTACCTTTATCAATAAATTAGACCGCCAATCCAAAGATCCGCTTGAGTGTATGGCTGACCTTGAAGATGCTCTTGGTCTGCCTTCTACGGCTGTTACATGGCCTATTGGCAATGGCTTGACATTTGAGGGGATTTATGACCGCTTGGAAAACAAAGTCTATCTCTATAAACAGAAAAACGGCGTTATAGAGTTAGGGGCAAACGGTGTATTTGGGGACAAATTGGAAGGGGTTATTTCTGAGGCAAACCTTGATATTCTTCGTGAGGAAATGGAACTTTTAGATGGGGCAGGGAACCCTTTTGAATTACAGGCAATTAAGGACGGCAAGCTTTCTCCTGTATTCTTCGGCTCTGCCCTTGCCGATTTTGGTATTACCCCATTTTTACAGCACTTTTTGGAATGGTCGCCTGCACCTGGGTCAAGAAAAACCACCACAGGTGAAGTGCAGCCCACAGATGAATTTTTCAGCGGCTTTATCTTCAAAATTCAGGCAAACATGAATCCGGCACACAGGGACAGACTTGCCTTTCTTCGTATTTGCTCCGGTACATTCACAAGGGGCATGAGTGTAACCCTTTCCCGTACAGGCAAACAAATGAAGCTAAGCCAGTCTACACATCTGATGGCAAACGAAAGAGAAACCGTAGAAACTGCTATAGCAGGAGATATTATTGGTATATATGACACAGGGAACTATCAGATAGGAGATACGCTTACAGACCGAAAAGAAAAGTTGTTCTTTGAACCTCTGCCTATTTTTCCGCCAGAACTGTTTATGCGTGTACATCCTGTCAACTCTCTGAAGGGCAAGCAGTTTCAAAAAGGCGTACAGCAGCTTGCACAGGAAGGGGCAATCCAAGTCTACCGCAATGAATTTAACGATGTTATTCTGGGGGCAGTAGGGCAGCTGCAATTTGAAGTATTTGAATACCGACTGACAAATGAGTATAATTCGGAAGTGCGTATGGAACCACTTGATTACAGTGTAGCCCGCTGGGTTGCACCCGGTTCCCCCAAGGATGTTAAGGATTATGTAGTGGCAAGAAGTACGTTGGTTTATGATCATTTTCAGCGTCCCATTTTACTCTTTGCAAATCAGTATACCCTGCATAATTTTATGGAAAAGCATCCGGAGGTCAAATTAGTAGAAGCTCTTGATGTAGATGATACAGAGTATCAAGAATAGTCAGTAAGAGAAAAGAGCATTGCATCTGCAATGCTCTTTTTTAAAAAATTGGTATTTAAGTAAAACAACTCTTTTAATTTATAGTACAAATCAATTCTGAGGTACGTTTTATTTCATCAATCATTTTCTCTGCATCATATTTTTTGCCTTCTGTATCCAGTTCAATGAATGTATGTATTTCCTCAACAGCTTTTTCACTTAAATAATATATTTTTTCCACTGTTTTAGGTGTACTTTCATCGTCTGGTGAGATTTCATTTGTTTTATCAGAAAAATCTTGTACTAACATATTCTTTCCGTCCAAGTCTATCTTTCCGGCATAACCTGCATCAACAGCATAAATCAATTCTGTTTTTCCATCATCAACATATAAAGTACGAATCCGGCTGACTAAATTTTTGGAAGAGTAGAGCTTATTATTTTCCACATATATACCGCTATCTTCTAGGGTTAAATAGGTTTCATGAAAATACCAATAGTGATATGCCACTTCAACAGTACACAAAGTAAAAACCACAGCAATCACTGCTGTCAAAATCCGTTTGCATAATAGTTTTTTCTTTATTTGATGTAATACATTTGCATTGTCTGATATTGGTTTCTTTTCTTGTTTTTCTGATTCCTGTATAGTTTTCAATATCTTACAACAGTTTTTACAGGACTTGATATGCTCCTCTACCAATGCTTTGCTGTCTTCACTCAGTATATCATCTAAATAAGAAGGTAGTAAATCTTGTATTACATTACATGTTATCTTCATGTGCAAACTCCTTTCTGATTTTTGTTTTGGCACGATAATACGTTACTCTTGCCCAATTTTCACTTTTTTTAAATATGATTCCGATTTCTGTAAAGGAAAGTTCACCAAATGTTCGCAATAAAAAAACTTCCTTATATGGTTCCTGCATTTTGTGCAGAACAGCATGAATTTTGAGTGCCTCACTGCGATTTGCCAGTTTCTCTTCTATATTTTCATATGAAGTTAATTCTTCTTGCTTTAACACAGATGTTTTTTTCTGCTCTTTTTTCAGATGATCGTATAATGTGTGCTTTGCAATCTGGCAGAGCCATACACGCAAATCACAGTCCCCACGAAACTTATCTATTTCCTTTAGTGCTTTAAAAAACGTTTCCTGTGTAATATCCTCAGCAAGAGATTCATTTTGAGAAATCGCACGAATATATCGATACACTGTTGTAAAATATGTACGATAAATTTCATCAATGTTCATCTATTATGTTTGCTCCTTTCATATGCTGCATACATTATTTTCTCTCCCTTCATTTGTTTTTTCACTAATAAGACGATTGAAATGCAAAAACGTTACAAAAAAAGATATAAGATGTTGTATTTTTCTAAAGGTAATGTGTCAGTTATCACCATAATCGTTTTTATGATATTTGTTTAGAGAACGGCAAGGAGATGGGGAATACATGACAAATAGAAATTGTACGGGATAAAGTGCAATATTGCTTTAAAAGAGATTAGCTATGATATACACATAATGTATAACATAGGGTGTTATCAAAGCCTCATTCCATTCAAGGCTTTGACGAACGGACAGAAGAATAAAGCAGAAGTTTCAAGGGCAAAAAAGCCCTGAAACTTCTGCTTTTCTTCATAGGAAGTGAATTCCCACTGCGGATTCCATTTGGGCAACCCTTCTTTTCCCAAACCCTTCCGCTTTTTTAAAAATGGATACAAAATACTTTTTCTGCAGTATGAGGGTGGTTTTCATCGCCCAATGGTTTATGGATTCATGACTAAATTCTTTAGTTCATGGAATCAGTAGAACCGATAACATTTTTGATTTTATCTTCCACCAGTTCCTGAATCAAATCTCTGCCTGCACCCAGATAGCCACGGGGATCAAAAGCTTCAGGCTTATCGCCGAAGGCTTTGCGAATGGCTGCTGTCATGGCAAGGCGAAGGTCTGTATCCATGTTGATTTTGCAGACTGCCATAGCAGATGCTTTGCGAAGCATATCCGCAGGAATACCTTTTGCACCGTCAATTTTTCCACCATATTCATTACACATTGCAACGCATTTCTGGTCAACAGAAGATGCACCATGCAGTACAATAGGGTAGTTGTGGAAACCGGCTGCTTCCAGTTTTTCTGTTATGGTTTCCAGACGGGCAAAGTCCAGTTTTGCTTCGCCTTTAAATTTATATGCGCCGTGGCTTGTGCCAATGGCAATGGCAAGGGAGTCTACACCAGTGCGTTTGACAAAATCTACTGCCTGATCGGGATCGGTATAAGTGGCGTTTGCGGCATCTACATTGACTTCATCTTCTACGCCTGCCAGTTTACCAAGTTCTGCTTCTACTACAACGCCTCTTGCATGGGCATAGTCTACGATTTCTTTTGTTTTTGCTACATTTTCTTCATAATCCAAATGGGAACCGTCAAACATAACGGAAGTGAACCCGTACTCGATACAGTCTTTGCAAACTTCAAAATCAGAGCCATGATCTAAGTGGAGGGCAATATCCAGACCTGTTTCTTCAATTGCCGCATCGACCATTGCCTTCAAATATTTGGGGTGTGCGTATTTTAATGCGCTCTTGGACACTTGTAAAATAACAGCGGAGTTTTGTGCTTTTGCCGCAGCTACAACTCCCTGTACAATCTCCATGTTATTGATATTGAATGCGCCGATGGCATAACCACCAGCAAATGCTTTTTCAAACATTTTTTTTGTTGTTACCAATGCCATTTTGAAAACACCTCTTTCTGTTTTTTAAGCTGTTATGTAGTTAAATTATAATACCTTTCTTGGAGAAATAGCAAGCAGTTTTTTTCTCTATGCAGAAACTGGGAAACGACATTTGACAGGGAAAAGCACTTCATAGTAAACTAAGGCGAAGGAGGGAAGTATATGAAATATTTTAGTACGGTTTTGGGCATATGGGGACTTGACCTGTTGACAAAAAAATGTGTGGACGCCTGTTTGCCAGTCAACAAGAAAAAAGAAGTTATCAAAAATAAATTTTATCTGCACCACATAAAAAACAGTGGAATGGCATATAATTTATGTGAACAAAATCCAAAGAGAGTTTTGCAGACAGCAGGAGGAATTACCGCCTTTTGCTTTTTCAGTCTGCTGTATTATATCAAGAAGAAGGATAGCCGTGCCATGCCCTGTGCCATGATTTTGGGGGGTGCTCTTGGCAACCTTGCGGAGCGGGTTTGGAAAGGAAAGGTTACAGATTTCCTTTATTTGAACATTAAACACGCACCCATATTCAATTTTGCGGATATTGCCGTTGTAGGTGGTACCCTTCTTTTGGCAAAAAAAGAACTACAGAACAAATCGTAAAAAATTTTTAGAATTATGCAGATTTATATTGAAGTATGGAAAAAAGCGTAGTATAATAAGTGCAAGGAAACATCCTGAAGTGTTCGACAGCTCACCGCTTTTGAACCTACATGACTGAAAAGGGATTCCTATAAACCAAAGATATGTCAGGCCTCTTCATAATTCCCTTTGGGCGGAGGAAGGCAGAGTCTTAGGTTGCGGTTGCCCACCTGGCTTAGGCTAGGTGTCAAAAGGTGAGAACGACATTTCGGGATTCCGTCCGAAATTATCCCCCTCGTTTTGCGAGGGGGTTTTTATTTATCAAAACATCTTCTAAAACGCTTTTTCCTGCATAGACTTGTACAAATGCAGGGATTTTTCCAAAGAAAAACAGAAGGAGTGAGAGCGTTGCGGAAGATGATTTTTTTTCTGTGTACCATGTGTGTTTCCCTTTGTTTTAGCTTATGTGGTTGCGGCAGAGCGGAAGACATGGTACAAAAAGGATTAGAAGGACGAATTGGTGATGAGGAGGCGGTTTCCAGAGAACTTGCGGCAAAAATGATGACATTGGCTTTCCATACACCGCAGGAGTTAAAGAAAATGGAGCAGAAAGCAAATTTTCCCGATGTGGACGTTTCCCATTGGGCATATCCGTATATCAATGGGGCGGTTTCTATGGGAATTTTGTCAGGAGATGAGGACGGAAACTTTCATCCTGAAGCAGATTTAACATTGACACAGGCACAGTTTCTTATGGACAGGCTTGCTCCTGATTTTGACAGCAAAATTGTGTTGACAGAGGAAAATAAAAATATGGCAGTTTCCTACAGCTTGTGGGTGCAACTTTTGCAGACGGCTTTGGAGGAACGGCAAGGCAGAGAGGGATTGGATACATATGGTATTGTAAAAAGAAATGCTGTGCTTTTGGAACGGAGAGAGGACAAAGGTGTTTTTGACACAGGACGGTACGGTATGGCAGGCATGGAACTTCTGCCCTTTGAAGGAGAAAAGATTTCTTTTCTGGAAAAAGATGGGGAGATTTTGGCATTGCTTTCTGTGAAGGATATCACACCGACTATTGAAAATATTTACTGTCGACAGGAAAAAGGACAGGTTCTTCTGGAAACGGGCGAAGATACCTTAACTTATCCTTATAGCGAAAAAAGTGTATCGGGAATTTGCGATGTGGATTTTGCGGAAGGAGAAATTACAGATATCCGTCCTGCAAAGAAAATGGGACAGCAGACGGTGAAGCGGGTCAACAAGCAAGAAATTTATTTGGCTGAGCAGGGACTTTTGCCTTGGGACGAAAACTTCCGTATTTACGACGGAACAAAAGGAATTTACAGTAAAAAAACATCTTCAGCGTTAATCTGTGGGACAGATAATGCTGTTTATTACGAAAAAGATGGAAAGGTTTGCGGTGCAGTCATCACAAAAAGAGAGCAGCCGAAAAATGTCCGTGTTCTTGTAGGCGGAGCGGGGCAGAAAAAGGTGGCGTTATCTGCATCTGACGGTTTTTCCTTAAAAAGTACTTCCACAGAAAAATCCTTTTCGACGCAAATTGCATTGACGCCGGAAATGCCCTGGTTTGACAATGGCATTGTGACGGTATCAGCAGAAGGACAGAAACCGATAGAAGTAGCCTTTTCCGATGGGACAACACGGAGTTATTATGGAATTTTGGAATTGGAGCGGAGAACAGACGGTATTACTGTCATCAACGAACTACCGATGGAAACGTATTTGAAAGGAGTTGTTCCCCATGAAATGCCTGTGCACTTTGGGGAAATCCCCCTTGAGGCACAGGCAATCAGTGCAAGAAGTTATACATATAATCGCTTTTATGCCAATGCGTATTGTGGTTATGGAGCGCATTTAGATGATACTGTTGCAAGCCAAGTGTATCTTGGTGCGGATACAGACCCCCTTTCTGATAAGGCGGTAGATGATACAAAGGGCTTTTGTGTGACCCATGAAAATGAGGTAGTCAGCACCTATTTCTATTCTACTTCCTGCGGTTTTGGGGCATCAGCAAAGGATGTCTGGTCAAAGGACGGCATATTTACAGAAGAAGAAAAGCCTTATTTGCAAGGTTCTGCCCATGGTATACAAACAGAAGAGCCACAAAGTGAGGAGGAATGGCTGGAATTTTGGCAGGATACAGATACGCATGGTTATGACAAGGAGTCTCCTTGGTACCGCTGGAAGGTATACTTTGGGGCAGGACAGCTTGGTGAGATTACGGAAAAGAAATTACAAGAGGCTGTAAAAGCAACACCGAATGTTGTAGAAGTGCAAAAGGAAGACGGCACATGGCAGCAAGGTAGTGTGGAGAATATGGGAAAACTAAAGGGAATTTCCGTGGTAGAACGAGGAAAAGGCGGTGTAATCAAGGTATTGCAGCTGGATTATGAACATATTTCGGTACGGATAAAAGGGGAGTATGCTATTCGGAAGATACTATCTCCAAAAAAGATGACGAAGGGTGACCCTATCTATCTTCAAAGAAATGATGGCGAATCTTTAACGGAAACAACCGTGCTTCCCAGTGGATTTTTTGCGGCAAAAGAAATGCGGAATCAGGAAGGAATGTTGACAGGCGTTGCACTTTATGGTGGTGGCAGTGGTCATGGCGTAGGAATGAGTCAATATGGGGCAAAAGGTATGGCAGCAGAAGGAAAAAGTGCAGAAGAGATACTTGCCCACTATTTTCCCGGTACAGCAGTGGAATGTGTGATGTGAAGAATAGACAGACAGAAAAATGACCTGTAGAAACCATACAGGTCATTTTATTTGAAGAAAATTCTAAACATGATGTTTTTCACGATGTTCTTCTGCTAAATCTGCGAGAGTAATATTATCTACCACATCATCCAACGCATCTTTCATTTTTTTCCAGATAGAAAGCGAAGCACAACTGTCGGAATTGGGGCAAGTGGGGTTGTCTACACAATCTACAGGAGAAAGAGAGCCTTCTAATATACGAAGAATTTCCCCAATGGTAATTTCTTTCGGCGGTCTTGTGAGTAGATAACCGCCTTGTGCACCACGATAACTCTGTACCAGACCACATTTTGTCAGGGGATTGACAATTTGCTCCAGATACTTTTCAGAGATATCCTGCTCTTTTGCAATGGCTTTCAGTGACAATGTACCTTGTTCATAATGCAGTGCAAGACTGAGCATAAGACGTATGCCATAACGACCTTTTGTTGATATTTTCATAAAACACTCCTTTAACATACTTTCTTTTACCGAATGTTTCGGCAAGGTTTGCCAATATTCGCTATATACATGGACTTTCCTTATTCTTCCCAACCCTTACAGATATCAATCCATGCAATACATCTGCCATATTGATACAGTTCGTCACAAGTCATTTCAACAGCAGAGTTGCTGCTGCCGGCAGCGGGGAATACGGTGTCAAAACGTTTCATAGAAATGTCAGCATAGGCTTTTGTGCCTTCCGGCAATGCAAAAGGGCAGACACCACCAACAGCGTGACCTGTTGCCTGTAACGTTTCCTCAGGAGAAAGCATTTTTGCTTTTAAGCCAAAAGTAGATTTGAATTTATGGTTGTCAATTTTGGTATCTCCGGCAGTGGCAACGACAATTGGTCCTTCTTTGGACATCAGGCAAAGAGTTTTGGTGATACGGGCAGGTATGACACCTACTGCTTTAGCAGCAAGGTCTACTGTTGCACTGGAAGTATCAAATTCTAAAATCTCTTTGGGACAACCCATTTCCTTTAAGTATGCACTTACTTTTTCAATAGACATATTGATCAATCTCCTTAGTATTCTGGCAATTCATTTATACCATTTATTTATGATAGCGATAAATTTTATATTTCTTATTGTATATCAAGTAATAGCATAGCAGAAAACTAGTGATTACGCAAGGATAAAGAAAGAACATTTTTACCTTGAAGTAACCCACCAAATTTCCCCAATTTTCTTTGGAAAAATGTTGACGGCAAGCAGGCACTGTGGTATCGTTATGACGGTCTTACAGATCATGATTTTCATAAAAATGGGGAGAGTAAAGAAAAATGCGCAAAGAAAATAATCTAGGAACAGATAGCATGGGAAAACTTGTACTTCGTTTGACCATTCCGGCTATGCTGGCACAGTTTATTAACGTATTGTACAGCATCGTAGACCGTATTTTCATTGGAAATATTCCGGAAATTGGTGCTACGGCGTTGGCGGGTGTGGGAATATGTGGCCCTATTGTCACATTGATTTCCTCTTTTTCTATTTGGGTCGGCATCGGAGGCTCTCCCTTGATGAGTATGAAAATGGGCGAGAATAAACGAGATGAGGCAAGAAAAATATTGGCGAACTGCTTTTTGCTTTTGCTTATTATGTCGGCTGTAATTACGGTTTTGGTGTTTATTTTTAAAAAACCGCTGCTTATGTTTTTTGGTGCCAGTGAGGTAACATTTCCCTATGCCAATATTTATATGTCTATTTATGTGGCAGGCAGTACGTTTGCCATTCTGGCAATGGGAATGAATACCTTTGTTATTTGTCAGGGGTATTCCCGTATTGGTATGGCATCGGTTGTTTTGGGTGCCATAGCCAATATTGTATTAGACCCTATCTTCATTTTTGTGTTTGACATGGGGGTAGCAGGAGCAGCACTTGCAACGGTTCTTTCTCAAATGCTCTCTTGTATTTTTGTACTGGTGTTTCTATTTAGCGGCAGACCACCGGTACGAATTACCTTCGGTAATTATGACAGAATTCTCATGTGCCGTGTTATGCTGACCGGGATATCCCCTTTTTTGATTATTGCACTGGACAGTGGTCTGGTTATTGTCATGAATATGGTGCTGCAAAATTACGGCGGTGCAGGCTATGGGGATCAGCTGGTTACCTGCAACACCATTGCCCAAAGTTTCTTCTTGTTGATTACATTGCCTGTAACAGGTATTACCGGTTCTACACAGCCGGTTCTTGGCTATAACTATGGTGCTTGCCAGCTTGACAGAATCCGTCAGGGACAGCGGTATACAGCGGTAGTTTGTATGGCTTTTACCTTGATAATGATGATTGCAGCACATACCATATCCCCGTTTTTTGTCAAACTTTTTACTAACGATGCCTTTTATATGGAACTATCTGTAAAAGCCATTAAAGCTATGGTATGGATGGTAATCCCATTGGCAATTCAGTATACCATAGTAGATGGATTTACGGCAATTTCTGCCATTAGGTTTGCTATTTCTCTGTCGATGTTCCGTAAGACATTTTATTTTATCTGTATGTTTGTCTTCCCAGATGTATTTGGCATCGAAAATATATTCTATGCAGAACCGGTAACGGATATTGTTAGTGCAACGGTGAGTATCATTGTGCATAAAATGACCATGGAAAAGATTCTCCGTTACAGAGAAATGCAGGTGTTGAGGGAAAAAGGTACTTTGTCTGCCACCGATTTGCTGACTTCAACAATAAGATACAAGGTTTTTGAAAAGAAAGATTAACTTGCTTTATGTTGTCCACAGAGATGGCATAAAGCATTTTTTTGTGTTTTTAGATGGGAAAAGCACCATATTTTTCTTTTTGCATATAGTGACAGCAAATGAGAAAGCAGGTGGTTACAGTGGCAGAACAATATAGAAAAAACGGAGTGGAAACCAGTGCAGACTTGATGATGCCACTGCCTTTGGCAGAAGGGCAGATTGCAGATACAGATGAACTGACAACAGAAGTCTATGACAATAAGGCAAGGGCTTTGTATCCCAATTTTCCACAAAGAGCAAATGTGACGGTAATTCCCATTATTCCGGGTATTACCCTGTACAGCTATATTCGCTTTTTTCATGCAGTGCCGGATTTAGGACCTGTGGATATTTATGTTAACGGGAAACGGGTGGCAAGAAATCTTGACTACCGCAATTTTACAGAATATATGAAAGCTTTTCCCGGTTACTACCGTGTGGCAGTATTTCCTGCAGGCAACAAAACGAATCCGATTTTTGTCAACTATATGAATCTTATCGGATACCGCATTTATACCGGTGTGATTGAAGGTACAAGTGGAGATGCCTCTTTGGAAATGATTAACGATAACAGAAGATATCTGCCAAAAGATAAAGCCTATGTGCGGTTTGCGCAGATGTCCGCAAATGCACCTGCTCTGGACGTATATTTAGATGACAGTTTGGTCATTTCCGATTTGAATAACAAAGAGGTCAGTCGTTATATGGCAATTCGTCCTGGTTCACATAACATTAAGCTGAGAGATTATTTGAGCGGGGCGGTGTTGATGGAAGACCCTGATATGACCGTGCAGGGCGGAAAAGCCTATACCGTTTATATTGTAGGCGATATCTACGATAGAACAGGTTTACAGGTCATTATTCCTTTGGAAGGCACAACCTATCTGCAATTTTAACGGTTTTTTGAGGAAAATAGCTTTTTCTCTATGCGAAAACAAAAAAGTTTGTTATACTATCAACAAGCAAATATAGCATTTACAGAATAGGCATAATGAAAAACAGCAAAATGGTAAACAAAAGAAAAGGAAGTTGAGATATGTTAAAGGGAAAGACCGTACTTTTAGGTGTGACAGGCAGTATTGCTGCCTACAAAATGGCAAACGTGGCAAGTATGCTGGTAAAAATGGAATGTGATGTTCATGTGATTATGACACAAAATGCAACGCATTTTATTACACCCATTACATTTGAAACATTGACAGGAAATAAGTGCATGGTGGATACCTTTGACCGCAATTTCCAGTTCCATGTATCCCATGTTTCTTTGGCAAAAAGAGCCGATGTGGTTTTGGTTGCACCGGCATCAGCCAATGTCATCGGCAAGTTGGCAAATGGTATCGCAGACGATATGCTGACGACAACATTGATGGCGTGTACCTGTCCGAAACTCATTTCGCCTGCCATGAATACCAATATGTACCATAACCCTGCTCTGCAGGACAATTTAAAGAAATTGGAAAGTTATGCTTATACTGTCATAGAGCCGGACAGTGGTTTTCTTGCCTGTCGTGATACAGGGGATGGCAAAATGCCGAAGGAAGAAGTTCTCGTCGGACATATCTTAAAAGAAATTGCCTATGAAAAGGATTTGCAGGGATTGAAAGTCCTCATAACAGCAGGGCCAACTCAGGAAAGCATTGATCCTGTGCGATATATTACCAACCATTCTACCGGAAAAATGGGATACGAAATTGCAAAGGCAGCTATGCTTCGTGGAGCAGATGTTACTTTGGTTAGTGGAAAGACAGCTTTGGAACCGCCTATGTTTGTGGACTATGTACCTGTAATCAGTGCAGCCGATATGTTTACTGCCATGAAAGAACGGTTTTTGGATCATGATATTATTATTAAATCGGCTGCTGTGGCAGACTATAAGCCAAAAACAGTGGCAGAAGATAAAATGAAGAAAAAAGACGGGGAAATGAGTATTGCACTTGACCGTACCGTAGACATTTTGAAATATATGGGCGAACATCGCAGAGCCGGACAGTTCTATTGTGGTTTTTCCATGGAAACCCAAAATATGTTGGAAAATTCCAGAGCTAAATTGGATAAGAAAAATATCGACCTTGTTATTGCCAATAACTTGAAGGTGGAAGGCAGTGGCTTTGGTACAGATACCAATGTGGTGACGATGATTTCTAAAAAAGAAGAAGTACAGCTGGAACTTTTATCAAAAGAAATGGTTGCCCATAAGGTTTTAGATGAAATTTTGAAGTTGAGAGGGTGAGATGTTTTCTGTCCCACAGGGCAAAAAATGCCTTTCTACTCTCCGTAATGAATAAAAAAGAAAATCAATTCAGGAAAAAAGGTGTAAAACATGGATAAAATTCATGAATGACACCTTTTTTTGTGTTGTTGACAGGCAGATTGTGGTATAATTTTTATCACGAATATATTTTTGATGATGAAAACGAAAAAACAGCAGGAGGTGTGGAAGAATGGAGCAGGATATGGAACAGAAGATACCTTTTACCCATCTGCATGTCCATACGGAATACAGCCTTCTTGATGGTTCGGCAAAAATACAGGAGCTTGTGGAGCGTGTCAAAGAGTTGGGTATGGACAGTATTGCCATTACTGACCATGGTGCTATGTATGGTGCGGTAGATTTTTACAAGGCGGCAAAGGCGGTAGGCATTAAGCCCATTATCGGCTGTGAGGTCTATGTGGCAGCAGGCTCAAGACTGCAAAAGGAAGGTAAGGGTGGCGGTTACTATCATCTGGTGCTTCTTGCAGAAAACCAAGAAGGGTATCAAAACCTCATCAAGCTGGTATCCTATGGATTCATTGATGGGTTTTATTATAAACCTCGTATTGATAAGGAACTTTTACGAAAGTACCACAAAGGCATTATTGCATCTTCTGCCTGCCTTGCAGGAGAAGTGGCAAGAGATATTTTGACTCTTTCTTATGATAAGGCGAAAGAGGCAGCTTTGGAATATCTGGATATTTTCGGAAAAGGCAATTTCTTTTTGGAGCTGCAAGACCATGGATACCCCGAACAGCAGAAGGTAAATCGTGCTTTGGTACAGATGGCAAAGGAAACGGGCATTCCCCTCATTGCTACCAATGACAGCCATTATATTTATAAAGAAGATGCCGTTCCCCATGATGTGCTTTTGTGCATACAAACAGGAAAAACCGTAGAGGATACCGATCGTATGCGATATGAGGGTGGTCAGTTTTATGTGAAAAGCCCAAAGGAAATGTATGATTTGTTTTCCTATGTGCCAGAGGCTTTGGAAAATACGGAAAAAATTGCAAAAAGATGCAATGTGGAATTTGAATTTCACAATTTGAAATTACCACGTTTTGATGTGCCTGATGGCAAAACGGCGCAGACATACCTGAGAGAACTTTGCAGGAAGGGGTTTCAGAAAAAATACCCAAATCCGAAAGAAGAATGGAAAGAACGGCTGAAATATGAGCTGCACACCATCGAAACTATGGGTTATGTAGATTATTTCCTGATTGTTTGGGATTTTATCAAATATGCAAAAGACCATGATATTATGGTGGGACCGGGCAGAGGTTCGGCAGCAGGCAGTATGGTTTCTTATTGTTTGGATATTACGACGATTGACCCTTTGCGGTATGATTTGATTTTTGAGCGGTTTTTGAATCCGGAAAGAGTCAGTATGCCGGATATTGACGTAGACTTCTGTTATGAACGGCGACAGGAGGTCATTGATTATGTCATCTCCAAATATGGGGAAGACCATGTGGCACAGATTATTACCTTTGGAACACTGGCAGCGAGAGCTGCAATCAAGGACGTAGGCAGAGCCTTGGCAATGCCCTATGCCGATGTAGACCGAATTTCCAAAATGATTCCTACAGAGCTTGGTATTACGATCAAAAAAGCCTTAAACATGAATCCGGATTTGAAACGGGCGTATGATAAGGAGGAGGACACCCATCACCTTTTGGATTTGTCCATGCGTCTGGAAGGCTTGCCCCGTCATTCTTCTACCCATGCGGCAGGTGTTGTCATTTGCAGGGAGCCGGTTATGGAATATGTTCCGCTCTGTGCCAACGATGGACAGGTTAATACCCAGTATACCATGACATTGCTAGAGGAACTGGGACTTTTGAAAATGGATTTTCTGGGGCTGCGTACCTTAACGGTTATCCAGAATGCAGTGCAGGAAGTGGAACGTATTCACGGGATTCATTTGAATATGGAACAGCTTTCCGATGATGACCCTTTAGTGTATCAACTGATTTCACAGGGGAAAACAGAGGGTGTATTTCAGCTGGAAAGCAGTGGGATGAAGCAGTTTATGCGAGAACTTCAACCATCTTGTTTGGAAGATTTGATTGCGGGAATTTCCCTCTATCGCCCCGGACCTATGGATTTTATTCCCAAATATATCAAAGGAAAAAACCATCCTGATGAAATTCAGTACACCCATCTCAGTTTGGAGCCGATTTTGCAGAATACCTATGGCTGTATTGTCTATCAGGAACAAGTTATGCAGATTGTACGGGATTTGGCAGGCTATAGCTTGGGACGAAGCGACTTGGTTCGCCGTGCCATGAGTAAGAAAAAGGCATCGGTTATGGCAGAGGAACGGAAGAATTTTATCTATGGTATAGGAGAAGAAGTTCCCGGCTGTGTGAAAAATGGGATTCCGGCAGAAGTGGCAGAAAAAATATTTGACGAGATGACTGACTTTGCAAAGTATGCCTTTAACAAAAGTCATGCGGCCTGTTATGCTGTGGTAGGTTATCAGACAGCTTGGCTGAAAACCCATTATCCTGTGGAATTTATGGCGGCACTCATGACCAGTGTTATGGATAACGCAACGAAGATTTCTGGATATATCGAGGAATGTAAAAAAATGGGTATTGTACTTTTGCCACCAGATGTGAACGAAGGGTATGGGCACTTTTCTGTGTCCGGCGACAGTATCCGCTTTGGTCTTGCAGCAATCAAGAATGTGGGCAAGGGCGCAGTAGATGCCCTTGTGAAAGAACGGGAAAAGAACGGAAAGTATCGTTCTATGACGGATTTTTGCAGAAGACTTGGTAGTGGCGAATGGAATAAACGAGGGATAGAAAGTCTGATTAAAGCAGGTGCAGTGGACTCTTTGGGCGGATACCGCAGCCAATATATGGCGGTGTACAAAAGTATTTTAGATGGTATTGGTCTTGCCAAAAAGACAAATCTGGAAGGACAGCTGAATTTCTTCGATTTGGGCGGAGAAGATATGGAAGTACAGGAGAAAGATGAACTGCCCGCTATAGAAGAGTACGCACCTGCCGACCGTCTTGCTATGGAAAAAGAGGTTCTCGGCATTTATGTTAGCGGACATCCTTTGGCGGCATATGAGAAGGAACTTCGCAAGAAGGTCAGCCACACAAGCAGAGATTTTCTTCCCACCACGGAAGGAGAAGAAAGCCAGCAGATTATGGAAGGCACAAATGTTGTTGTAGGGGGTATGATTGCAGCAAAATCTGTAAAATATACAAGGAATAACGAGAAAATGGCATTTTTGACTTTGGAGGATTTACAGGGAACGGTAGAGATTATTGTATTTCCAAAAGTTATGGAGCAATGTGAGATGTTTCTTGCAGAGGACAGCGTGATTCTGGTAAAAGGACGTGCCAATGTAACAGCTGATGGAGAAGCCAAGGTCATTGCAGGTGGTATTTCACCTTTGTTGCAAGAACAAAAGAAACAGATTTCCTCTTTATGGCTCAAACAGCCGGCAGGAAAGGAAGTGCCCTTCGTTTGGATTACAGCAATATTGGAAAAATATAAAGGGGACATTCCCGTTTATATTTATGAAGAAAAGACAAAACGGAAAATGAAGGCTGATAAAAGGTATTGGGTTACGGCTGATGATGCGGTAAAAAAAGAACTGGAACTGCTTTTGGGGAAAGAAAATGTGGCAGTGAAAAATGAATAGGAGGATTTTATGGAACAAAAGGGGAAGGATTTTACAGATATCCCGTATTTCTGTGTAAAAGCATTGGAAACAGGCGTGAATATCATCGGTGTTACCAGAGGGGACGTTACCAGAATCAACCACACAGAAAAACTGGACTGCAATGAAGTGTTTTTGGCACAGTTTACTGAGCATACCGCAGGCGTTAAGGTGCGGGGAAAAGCAAAAATTTACACACCGTATGGGATAATTTACAGTGGAGAGGAGGAACATCATGGTTAATTTATTGGGAGAAGACAACAAAGATATAAAAACTGAAATTAAGAAAATTGGTGTTTTGACAAGTGGTGGAGATGCCCCTGGTATGAATGCAGCAATTCGGGCTGTTGTACGAACGGGGCAGTACCACAATGTGCAGGTTATCGGTATCCGAAAAGGATATAATGGACTCATCAATGGGGAAATCAAAGAAATGTACAGCAAGGATGTTTCTAATGTGATGAACCTTGGGGGAACCATACTGCACACAGCACGCTGCCCTGAAATGATGACAGAAGAAGGGGTGGATAAGGCAGCGGCAATCTATAAAATTTTAGGACTGGATGCCCTCGTTGTTATTGGCGGAGATGGCTCTTTCCGAGGCATGGAGTCATTGGCGGAAAGAGGAGTCAACTGTGTGGGGATTCCTGCCACCATTGACCTTGATATGAACAGTACGGAGTATACCATAGGCTTTGATACGGCGGTCAATACAGGAATGGATGCCCTCAATAAGCTGCGGGATACATCTAGTTCCCATGAACGTTGTTCCGTTGTAGAAGTAATGGGACGGGATGCCGGTTATATTGCAATATGGTGTGCTATGGTCGGTGGTGCAGAAGATGTCATGTTTCCGGAAGAAAAAGGAAATATTGATGATGCAAAGGTCATACAGCAGATTCTTGCCAACAGAAGTATAGGAAAACGTCATAATCTCATTGTGGTGGCAGAGGGTGTTGGCGGTACACAGAAGTTGGCACAGAAGATTCAGGAAATTACAGGGATTCAGACAAGAGCGACTATTTTGGGACATTTGCAAAGGGGCGGAAGTCCTACTGCCGTTGACCGTATGCACGCTTCCATGATGGGATATCATGCAGTAAAAGCGATTTTGGCAGGAGAAAAAAATAAGGTAGTGGCTTACAATCGGGGCAGATATGAAATACTGGATTTGAAAGAAGCCATGCAGATGGAAAAACATATAGACAGAGAAATTTACGATGTCATTAAAATATTGGCTATTTAATTGGGAATGATAAAAAGAGAATGGTATGAGGAGGTATGGTATGCGGAGAACGAAGATTGTATGCACATTGGGGCCTGCAACAGATGATGTTGCAGTGATGAAAGAACTGATTCAAAGAGGTTTAGATGTCGCAAGGGTAAATTTTTCCCACGGCACATATGAAAGTCACAAAAAAATGATTGAGAAACTGAAGCAGGCAAGAGAGGAGCTGTCAGCCCCCATTCCATTGCTTCTGGATACCAAAGGCCCTGAAATTCGCATTGGTACATTTAAGCAGAATAAAATTCGCTTGGAGCAAGGAGATAAGTTTACTTTGACCACAGAGGAAGTGGAGGGGACACAAGAGCGTGTTTCTGTTTCCTATGCCGATATGCCCAAGGATTTGCAAAAAGGATCTTGTGTATTTATTGATGATGGTTTGATTGAACTGGAAGTACAGAGTATTGTTGGACATGAAGTTAATTGTGTTGTCATTAACGGCGGTGTGCTAAGTTCCAGAAAAGGGGTCAATCTGCCAGGGGTACAGGTGAATCTCCCGTCAATGACAGAAAAAGATGTTTCCGACTTGAAATTTGCTGTGGAAAACGGATTTGATTATGTGGCAGCATCGTTTATTCGTTCTGCATCAGATGTTATTAAAATTCGCCGGGTGATGGAGGAAAACGGCGGTGAAAGCCTTGGAGTCATTGCGAAAATTGAAACAAGGGAAGGCGTAGACAACATTGACGAAATTTTAGAAGTTTCAGATGGCATTATGGTGGCAAGAGGGGACTTGGGCGTTGAAATTCCGCCGGAAGAAGTGCCGCTTGTGCAAAAAATGCTCATTGCCAAGGCCAATAAGCGAAGCAAGCCTGTCATTACGGCAACACAAATGCTAGAAAGTATGGTCAAAAGTCCAAGACCTACAAGAGCCGAGGCAAATGACGTTGCCAATGCCATTTTTGACGGCAGTGATGCCATTATGCTTTCAGGGGAAACTGCCATGGGTGCATATCCCTGTGAAGCAGTGGCAACTATGGCACGCATTGCAGAGAAAACGGAAAGCAGCATTGACTACAGAACGAATTTGACCAAAGGAATGGATACAGGACAGAGCAACATTACAAATGCAATTAGTTTTGCTGCCTGTGCAACAGCAGCAGAACTGGATACAGCCTGTATTTCCACCATTACGCAGTCTGGCTTTACGGCAAGAATGATTTCCAAGCACAGACCTGTCTGCCCCATTGTGGCAGGTACGGTAGAAGAGCAGGTTTGGCGACAGTTGAATCTGCTTTGGGGATGTCGTCCTGTACTTTATCAGGGAGAAATGGCGAAAGAGTTAATTTTTGATATTGCCATGAAGATTGTGGAAAAAAGCGGTATGGTGAAAAATGGCGATACTGTTGTACTGGCATTGGGACTTCCTGTTGGTGTTAGTGGTGCGACGAATACCTTGCGTGTGGAAATTGTCGGAGATGTTCTTTGCAAGGGTGTCGGTATCGGCAGAAAAAAGGTTAGTGGCAGAGCAAGAGTCATTAAGCTGCGTGACGAAATGGAACGGGATTTTCGCAGAGGGGATATACTGGTAACAACAGCAACGGATAATGACTTTATGCCTTATCTGCAAAAGGCATCTGCCGTCATTGTAGGGCCTATGGATCACCCTGAAAACTGCCATGCTGAGATTGCAGGCAGAGCATTGAATATTCCTGTGATTATCTGTAATGCAAAAGTCATTGATTTTATTCCGGATAACACATTGGTTACAGTAGATGCGGAAAAAGGATTCGTCTATACAGGAATTCCCAGTGAATACGAATAAAGATAATTTGTCTTAAAAAATAAAAAGAAATCCTTGACAGTAAAATTTTCTTATGATATGATTGAGCCAGATTATATGACTGACGGAATCGTGGAATTAACCACATGAAGTATAATCCTGAATAATAAGCCGACCGTCTGGGCAGAGAAAGCCCAGTCTGTCGGCTTTTTCTATGGAAAAAAACGGAAATCAACAAAATGCAAGAGACAAGAGGTGTGTATATGACTACAGGAAAAATCCATTCTATTGAGTCTATGGGCTTGGTAGATGGCCCGGGTATCCGTACAGTGCTTTTCTTTCAAGGATGCAAGTTGCGATGCAGATACTGTCATAATCCGGATACTTGGAATTTGCAGGGTGGCAGGGAAATGACCGTGCAAGAGTTGATCAAGCTTTTGAAACGCTATGAACCCTATTATGGAGAAGAAGGTGGCGTGACCTGTTCTGGCGGTGAACCTCTTTTACAAGCAGACTTTCTGACAGAACTGTTCAAAGCCTGCAAACAGGAAGGTATTTCCACTTGTCTGGATACGGCAGGATACGGAAATGGTTCTTACGAGGAACTGTTATCGTATACGGACTTGGTTATATTGGACATCAAGCATGACCAAAAAGACGCATACCATGATTTGACAGGCGGCGATATTGCTGTACCCACTGCGTTTTTGGAAGCGGTGAAGGAGCAGGAAGTCCCCCTTTGGATTCGCCATGTTGTTGTACCGAATTTGACAGATTCAGAGGAACACATTAAGGGACTTGGAGCACTTATTCGCACCATTCCTCATGTCAAAAGGGTAGAACTGTTGCCTTATCATGTATTGGGTGTTGAAAAATATGAAAAGCTGGGACTGCCCTATTCTTTACAGGATATACCACCAATGAATCGGGAGAGAACAGAACAGCTGCAAAAGTTGATTTCGGAAATTGTGTTTGCGTAAAGATTTCAAGAAAAGAAAGGATTAGATACAATGAATACAATGGCTTGGCAGGGATTTCGTACAGGAAAATGGACAAATGAAATTGATGTAAGAAACTTTATTCAGAAAAATTATACAGAATATTCAGGGGACGATTCCTTCTTGGAAGGTGTTTCCGAAAAAACAGAAAAAATTTGGGCAAAATGCCGTGACTTGATTGTAGAGGAAATGAACAAGGGAATTTTAGATGTGGAAACAGATATTATTTCCGGTATCGACAATTTTGCTCCCGGTTATATTGATAAGGAAAACGAAGTTATTTTTGGTTTGCAGACAGATGCACCGCTGAAAAGAATTGTCAATCTCTATGGCGGCATGAAAATGGCAAAAAGTGCTTTGAAGCAGTACGGATATCAATTGAATGAAGATGTAGAAAAGAATTTCACTGCATACAGAAAGACCCACAACGAAGGTGTTTTTGACGCATATCCTAAAAGAACAAAGATTGCAAGACATGCGGGACTGCTTACAGGACTGCCAGATGCCTATGGTCGTGGACGTATCATCGGGGACTACCGCAGAGTACCTCTCTATGGTGTGGATTTCTTGATGGCAGACAAAGAAAGAGAACTAGATGAAATTGATGGTGCAATGACTGATGAACGTATCCGTTTGCGTGAAGAATTGCGGATTCAGATTCGTGCCTTGGAAGAAATGAAGTCTATGGCCATGAAATATGGCGTAGACATCAGTAAGCCTGCTGTTAATGCAAAAGAAGCAGTACAGTTCTTGTACATGGCTTACCTTGCAGGGGTTAAAGAAAACAACGGAGCTGCAACTTCTTTGGGCAGAACATCTACATTCCTTGACATTTATATTGAAAGAGATTTGCAAAACGGTGTGCTGACAGAAAAAGGTGCACAGGAACTCATTGACCAGTTTATCATTAAGCTGAGATTGGTTCGTCACCTGCGTACACCGGAATATAACGAGCTTTTTGGTGGTGATCCTACATGGATTACAGAAGCTATTGGCGGCGTGGGTATCAATGGGGAATCTTTGGTAACGAAAAACTCTTTCCGTTATCTGCATACCCTGACTAACCTTGGTACAGCACCCGAACCTAATATGACAGTACTGTGGAGCAGAGATCTGCCTACAGCATTTAAAGCATATTGTGCAAAAATGAGTATTGACACGGATTCTATCCAATATGAAAACGACGATGTCATGCGTCCTATCTACGGTGATGACTATGCCATTTCCTGCTGCGTATCTGCTATGCGTGTGGGTAAACAGATGCAGTTCTTTGGGGCAAGAGCAAATATTGCAAAATCCCTGCTTCTTGCTTTGAACGGTGGTATGGATGAATTGCAGAAAGTAGAAGTTGTGCCTAATATTGCACCTATTGAAGAGGAAGTTTTGGACTTCGATACTGTTTGGGAACGCTATAAAAAAGTTATGGACTATGTAGCAGAATTGTATGTGGATACCATCAATATCATTCACTATATGCATGATAAATATGCTTATGAGGCAAGCCAGATGGCACTTCATGATGCACAGGTTGAACGTTTGACTGCCTTTGGTATTGCAGGTATTTCCGTAGCGGCAGACTCACTTTCCGCAATCAAATATGCAAAGGTAACACCGATTAGAGATGAACAAGGCATAACTGTGGACTTTAAGGTGGAAGGGGATTTCCCTAAATATGGCAATGACAATGACGATGTAGACGACATTGCTGTAGATATTGCGACATATTTCTCCAATGCCCTGAAAAAACACCCTCTTTACCGTGGTGCAAAACATACACTTTCTGCTTTAACCATTACAAGTAATGTGATGTATGGAAAGAAAACAGGTACTACACCCGACGGAAGAAAACACGGGGAACCTCTTGCACCTGGTGCAAACCCTATGCACGGAAGAGATGAAAACGGTGCACTTGCCTCTCTGAACTCTGTTGCCAAAATCCCTTACAGAAATGTGTGCCAAGACGGGATTTCCAACACATTCTCTATTGTTCCAGATGCCCTTGGCAAAACAAAGGAACAGCGGATTGACAATTTGGTGCATATTTTAGATGGCTATTTTAAACAGGGTGCACATCATTTAAATGTAAACGTAATGAATCGTGAAATTTTACTGGATGCGATGGAACATCCTGAACAGTATCCGACATTGACTATTCGTGTTTCTGGATATGCCGTAAACTTCAATCGTCTTTCCAAAGACCAGCAGATGGAAGTGATTAAGAGAACTTTCCATGAAGCAATTTAACATTTGGCAGAATAAAGACCGTTGGGATTGTATCCCTGCGGTTTTTATTTTGGGAAATTAAAAAAGACTGTCCGATTTGGATAGTCAGAGGGTGTAGAAAAAGTAGTTTTTATCTCCTTTTCGAAAATGCGGAAGGGGTTGGGAAACGAAGGGTTTCCCAAATGGAATCCGCAGTGGGAATTCACTTCCCACGAAGAAAAGCAGAAGTTGCAAGGCTTTTTTGCCATGGGAACTTCTGCTTTATCCTTTTGTCTGCTCGTCAAAGCCTTGCATGAAATAAGGCTTTGACGAAGGGGGGCGACATTGTCGCCACCCTCAGACTGTCCGTTTTGGACAGTCCTTCTTTAGACGGTTACGCCAATACATCAATGATGTGATTGCTGGGAGGAAGCATTTCCAATAAACCCTGCATTGCCACTTCCTGTGTTTCCATAGCATTCTTTGTAACAGAAAGGCTGACATTCTGCATCAGTTGTGCTGAGTGCATACTCATGCTCATAGCTGCAATATCCATATAAACTCCTCCTTCCTTGAAATATGATACCACATAATGGTTATCTGGTATTAAATTGATTATATGTTGTGCAGTCAAAAGAAGTCAAGGGGTTTTTCCTAATTTATACATTATAACTTATGGCGAAAAGAGATGATCAGTTTTCCATTATCCTATTGTACAAAAGGAGCTTTATTTTGGGAAGGAATGGAGGAATCTCGAAATACACTGCCTGTCCGAAAAACAGAAAGCAAAATTCCTGCAAGTGTCATATAACATAATGAGGCAGAACGGCTTTCTTGCAGAAAGGGCAGAGGCATAGATGCCATTAAAGGAAATCCTAAATTTGCCAATATGCTGAAAAACCCTGCAAAACCAAATGTGATCAGAATTGCAAAAGCAACAGATTTTCCAAAGGTGCTTTTCTGTTTTATGGCTTTATAAAATCCAAAGACAAGAAATCCAAGAAACAAAGAAAGAAACAGGAAAAAAAACAATTTTCCCTTTTGGTAGGACATGGAAGCCAAGGTATAGTCAGAACGTGTCTGATAAAATGTAAGAAGTCTATCTGACACATGGGAACCAATTTCGTCGGGGAATCGAATAGGTGCTTTTGCACCAAAAAGTCCTGCATTTCTCCACATTTCCTGCAAGAAGTAAGGCTGAAAACCGGCATTTTGCAGGTCGGTTTTAGGGTGGAAAGTTGTAATAAAACGGCGACTTAAGTAAAGCAGTTGATAACGGGAAAGAAAAATAAAGGTTGGTATCGCAATCAACGCAATTATGGTTATGAAGCAAAAAAGAAATTTTCTTCTTTCTCCAAACCACCCCCAATGAACAGTAGATATGGTCAAAATACTACCTGCAAAGAAAAATAAAGCACAGGCAGGCATAGAACCGATATAAAGAAACAGAACACAAAATATGGCAGCAATGCCAATAGAGGCAAGAAGTCCCATTTCATTATATTTCCGAAAATAATAAAGCAGACCACAATAACTGAGCGGGGCAAAAAGAGAAACAGATATAGGGTCTATGGAAAATATACCTATGGAAATCCATTTTTGAATACCCGTTAACTCTGTAGAACCAAATAAGCACAAAATACAAAGAAAAAACAGCAATAGACTGGGCAGTACAAGGGGGCACTTTCCAAAGAAGGAAAAATCTAAAAAATAACCACCAATACAAAGCACAAAGGCGAAAAAAGTCAAAAGCAGTACCATTTCTTTTGATGTTGGGGACAACGCATACGGGGAATTTCCAATAAGTGATCCAAGATAGAATCGAGAAAACACACCCATGAGTAAAAGTACGCCTGTCAAAATTAGCAGCAACCATTGGGGTTTGGGGCGGTGGGTGTTGTCCAGTTCCAGACCAATGGCAATAGGGTCGCCCATCATGTGCAGTGCCTTTTCTTCAGCAAGGCTTTCGGAGTCTCCGCTTGAAAGATACGCCTCTTTTTGGTCTTCCAAGTGGTCAAGAATTTCTTGTGCCACAATGGGACGTGCTTTTTTCCAACGTATCTGTTCGCAGACTTTTTTGGTATAGGTTTCAAATTGCTCCGTATATTTCACTGCAGATGCCTCCTTCCAAAATATGGTTTACAGCAGAAGTATACACTTTCCATTCCTGTTCTTTTTCCTGCAATGTCTTTTTTCCTTTTGGGGTAATGTGATAGTATTTGCGGATACGGCTTGTATCTGTCTGTTTTTCGTAGGACTGCACAAGCCCCTTTTTTTCCAATCCGTGCAAGAGAGGGTAGAGCGTTCCTGCTTTAAATTGAAAGGTGTGGTTGGAACGCTTTGCCAGTTCTTCAATGATAAGGTAGCCATACATATCTTGTTCCTCCAATAATTTTAAAATCAGTGTGGCAGAACTGCCTGCCAATAGTGTTTTGTCTATATGCATAAAACAGACCTCCTTTTATATATCGATTATCTATATAATATATCGACTATCGATATTAGTCAACAGAATAAAAAGAAAAAGTATCATATTGAGCATAGACTCTATTTTTTCAGGTTTCGGTCGAATAGATAAAAAAAGTGTGGCAATGCAGACTTTTTGCAAAGAATTGCCTGAATTTGTGTATTTCTTTTTTTCTTTGTCTGCTTTTGGAAAAAATAATGATTTTTGCATAAACATACAGGAAAAAATGCAATATACTATTTACCATAAGAAGGATTTGTACTATAATGAAAAAATATGAATATAAATTAAGTAGCATTAAGGAGGATTCTCATGTCAAAAGGCTCCTCGGGAAATAAAAAAAGACAACATAGAAAATCGGTACCACCGCAAAGGCGTCCGCAGTCTGCGACAAAGGGCAGACCAAGGCGGAAAATGCCGCCGCCCCAAAATCCATATCCTACAAGGGAACGACCGATTGAAAAACGAAGAAAAAAGATATCTTCTAAACAAGCCGTATCCAGAAAAAGACGGGAAAATAAAATTGCAGGCAGAGTTTTACCGTTCTTTGTATTTCTTGTTGTAGGGCTTTATCTGGTGGGACAGGTTGCTTCTATGACTTTAAAGAAAGATGAAATAAATGTAGAAACCGTAACTTTGGGAAGCATTGGTACACCGGAAAGCTATAAGGCACTGATTGTCAGAGATGAGGTTGTGGTCAAAGCCAATCGTACCGGAACCCCTTTTTATGAATATGCAGAAGGGGACAGTGTGAAAAAATCGGCGATTGTTTGCCATGTAAAAGATACGGATTCTACAGATAAGCTAGAGGATAAACTGGAAAATATAGATGCCAATATTCTGGAAAGTCAGAAGGCACGCAGGGATTTATCCATGTTTGCAGAGGACATTGACAGATTGGAACAAAATATGTATAGTACGGTGGAGGCATTTGCAGGAAAATCCATGTCAAACAGTACCACATACCTTTATGCCATGCGTGGACAGCTAGATGGATATATCCGCCAAAGAAATGAAATATGGCTGTCGGAAAATGTAGAGAGTTTTTCTCAGCTTAACGAGGAAAAAAATACATATCAAAAACAGCTTTCTCAAAACATGAGCGATATGCAAGCACCCGAAAGTGGTACTTTAGCATTCAGCTATGATGGATTGGAAGAAAAGCTCACAAAAGAGAAGCGGAAAGAAATTTCTACCAGTCAAATCGGTGGAGATGAAAACATGTTGCCAATTTCAAAGGAAAAAGATGTTGCAAAAGGTGACCCGCTTTTCCGAATTGTGAAAAGCAACGAATGGTTTTTGGTGGCGGAATTGCCAACGAAAACCATCAAGGATTGGGAAGAAGATAAACGTAAAAAGGTACATTTTGTGACAGAAGATGCTTCTCTTCCTGCAACGGTAACGATAGAGTCTATAGAAAAAGGTGAAAAAACAAGCAAGGTTGTGCTTTCTTGTTTTCAGCATATGGAAGATTTTATGCACAAACGTTTGCTTACATTCCGTTTGGACAATAATGCGGTGCAGGGACTCAAGGTGCCAACCAATGCACTTGTAGAGAAATCCATGTTGAAAATTCCTGCACAATGTATTACGGAAAGCAGAGGGAGCAAGGGCGTACTTCTGGTAAACGGCGGAAATGCTAAATTTATGCCGGTTACACTTATCAGCAGTAATGAGGAATATGCTTATCTTTCTGATGGCAGCAGTGGAGAAGAAACTTTGAAAGAGGGGGACGTGATTATGCTTGGAACAGGGGAAGATGCAAAGCAGTATACTGTTTCCGAAAAAAGTTCCTCTATGGGTGTATATGTGGCAAACAGTTCCCTTGCAAAATTTGTTGCAGTCAAAGTATTGGAGCAGAATCAGGAATACGCTATTGTAAAATCCGATGGAAACTATGGATTGCAAGCCTATGACTCTATTATATCTGATGCAAAAAATATTCAGGAGGGACAATCAATTTATTGACAAGTATATAAAATATGGTGAATACGAAAAGCGAAAGGAGTGTATCGGAAATTATGCAAACAATACAAGATAATATTCAGGCAGTAGAAGCAAAAGTGAAAGAAGCAGCAGAAAAAAGCGGCAGAAAAAGAGAGGATATTCTTCTTCTTGCGGTAAGTAAAACAAAGCCTGTAGAAATAATTCGGGAAGCAACTGCTTGTGGTTTGACTTCTTTGGGAGAAAATAAGGTGCAGGAAATCATGGATAAGTATGAGCCTATGGGAGAAGGAATTCACTGGCATTTGATTGGACATTTACAGACAAATAAGGTAAAATACATCATAGATAAAGTGGATATGATTCATTCTGTAGACAGTCTGCATCTTGCTGAGGAAATCAATAAGCGTGCAGCGGCAAAGAATATTGTGATGCCGGTTCTTGTAGAAGTCAACATGGCAGAGGAGGAAAGCAAGTTTGGTGTAAAACCGGAAGATACAGAAGCATTACTTTTGGCATTATCTAAATTGGAAAATATACAGGTAAAAGGGTTGATGACAGTAGCACCTTTTGTCGAAAACCCCGAAGAAAACCGCGTGTATTTCCGAAAAATGCGAGAATTACTGGTTGACATGAACAACAAAAAAATTCATAATATACATATGGACGAATTGTCTATGGGGATGACCAACGATTATGAAATTGCAATAGAAGAGGGGGCGACAATTGTACGAGTAGGTACAGGTATTTTTGGAGAAAGGAATTATCCACATAAAGGCTGATATACAGAAAAATTTGGGAGGATGGAAAAGTGGCTAAGATTTTTGAAAAGATGAAAAACTTAATGTTTGGTGAATATGAAGATGACGAGGATTATTACGAAGATGAGTATGAATATGAAACACACGAAAAAGAAGCAGTAAACGGTGGTTATGGCAATTTGCGTGAGGTTCCTCGTGAAAAAGAATATACAGTGCCGCCGATGCCTAGAAAATCAGGAGCCAGAAGCAATCCGCAAGTATACAGCATCAACACAAACGTACAGATGCAGGTTGTGATTATCAAGCCTGAGCGTTATGAAGATGCACAGGAAATCTGTGACCAAATTAAAACGAAAAAACCTGTTGTTGTGAATTTGGAAAAAGTGGAATTTCCTGTTGCACAGAGAATCATGGACTTCCTCAGCGGAACTTGTTATGCTTTGGAAGGCTCCATTCAGCGTGTTGCAAACAATATTTTTGTTATTGCACCTGAAAATGTGGATATCAGTGGAGATTTGAAAGAGGAATTGAAAACAAAAGCTGTAATTCTGCCTTGGATGAGCAATGGGCGATAAGGAAGGAAGTATAATTTGAGCACAATACAAATTTTATTGGGAAAAGGAATACATTATTTTTTCTCTTTTTTAGAGTTGATGATTTTTATTCGGATTATGTTATCATGGATACCCATTATCGGACATGATAATCCAATCGGAAGATTTATTCATCAAGTAACGGAGCCAATTTTAGGGCCTTGCAGAAGAATGTTGGACAAGTCTCCTTTGGGAGGAGGCATGATGTTGGATTTTTCTCCTATCATTGCACTGATTCTGATGGGCCTTGCAGCACAACTTTTAAACGGTTTGGTTATCCTTTTGCCCGTATAAGGCAAGAGAAAGTGGTGACAAATGAATAAAAAAGCATTATTGCAAGGGATGACGCAGCCTGAGGAAAGACTTTTGTTTGCGAAAGTGCTGGATCAGGCTGCTTTTTCTGATAAACGCCATACATATGCGTTTACGGATTTTTTGGATGCAGCAAAAAGCGGCAGGTTTTTAGAAAAATTACAGCACGAAACGGATATGCAGGTATTGGCATTTGGCGGTACAGAAGATGCAGAACGTAGGATGCTGGGTTTTGCCCCTTCGTATTTGTCTTTTACAGAAGAGGATTTTCCTATTGCAGCACTTCGTGTGACAAAGAATCAGAAATTCGGACAGAAAGACCTTAACCATCGGGATTATCTGGGTTCTATTTTGGGACTGGGCATAGACCGGAGCAAGGTGGGGGACATTTTGGTTTCCGAAAAAGAGACGGTTTGCTTTGTGGAAAAGGAAATTGCTTCTTATATTATGACAAATCTTGAAAGGGTGTCGAAAACACCTGTGACTGTGGAGGAGATTCCGCTTCGTGCAGTAGAAGTGCAAAGAAATTTGGAAACACACCGTATGACAGTAGCCTCTCTGCGTTTAGATGCAGTTGCAGGCGGTGCCTTGCATGTATCTCGTGGAAATATGCAAGGGCTTATTGCAGGGGAAAAAGCCAATGTTAATTGGAATACCATTACCAATCCATCTTTTTTGCTGAAAGAGGGAGATGTGGTATCTGTCAGGGGATATGGCAGATTTCGTGTACTGGAAATCGGCGGAAGAACAAAGAAAGATAGAATCGGATTAGAAATAGGTTTGTATGTTTAGGGAGGTTTTTTTGTGGTTACACCCAACGATATTGCAACAAAGGATTTTAAAAAAGTCATGTCCGGTTATTCCCCGGAAGAGGTAGACACTTTTTTGGATGAAATTTATGAGGACTATGAAGTGCTGTATCGTCAGGCACAGCAAGCACAGCAGGAAAGAAATAGACCGCAGGAAGTACAGGAAGACAGCAGCCGTCTCCGTGGTCTGGAAAAAACGTTGGAACGCACGTTGTCTTTGGCGGAGGCCGCAGCAGAGGAAACAAAGGACGCAGCCAGAGCGGAAGCAGCACAGATTGTGGAACGTGCCAAGTTGGAAAGAGAGGAAATCCTTTCTTCTTCCAGAGCTAAGATACATGAACTTTCAGACCAAATTGAAACACTCCAAAACAGATATGAACTCATGCGTACCCGTGTGAAATTACTGCTCTATGCGGAAATTGAATTGCTTGATAAAAACGAAATATTTGCGGAAAAAGAAGCGGAAGTGGCAGCAAATATGCAGGATACGCAGAATGTACAAACGGAACAATAAAAAACAGGTAGCACAAAGACGGCTGTGACAAAGAACCTTCCAAAATAGAAGGTTCTTTGCTGCGGCTGATTTTCTATATTCGGAAGAAATGAATAGCATATAGGAGGAGTTAGAATATGTGGATTGGGGCAATTATTGCAGCCATTCTCATTGCTGTTGACCAGATTACCAAATATCTGGCTTTGGCATATTTGAAGCCAATACACACCACAACAGTAATAGATAATATATTTAGTTTGACTTTCGTAGAAAACAGAGGTGTCGCATTTGGAATGTTTTCCGGAAAAAGATGGTTAATTCTTGCAGTGACATTGTGTATCGTTGGTGCAATTATCTACTATTATCTACATTCACCTAGGACAAGAGAGTATCTATTGATGCGTGGGGCATTGGTGCTTTTGTGTGCAGGTGCAGTAGGCAATATCATTGACCGACTGTTTCGTGGCTATGTTGTGGATTTTTTCCATATTACACTTTTTTCTTGGCCTGTGTTTAATGTGGCAGATATTTATGTAGTAGTAAGTGTGATTTTTTTGACATACTTTGTGTTGTTTGTCATGAAGGATGAGCCAAAAGAAAAGAAGAAAAAGGATGAATGAGCATGGAATATTTTACATTTGTGGCTGAAAAAGCTGATGTAGGCAGCCGAATAGATGTTTTTTTAGCAGAAAATATGGAGGACGTTTCCAGAAGCAGTGTGCAGAAATGGATAGAAACAGGAAATATCTGTGTAAATGGTGGCAGGGTAAAGGCAAACTACAAACTGCGGGAAAAAGATGTTATAGATGTGGAAGTGCCGGAAGCACAGGAAGTAGAAATTCTGCCGGAAAATATTCCGCTGGACATTCTGTATGAGGATAAAGATGTGATTGTGGTAAATAAGCCGCAAGGTATGGTCGTGCATCCTGCACCGGGTCATTATACAGGAACATTAGTCAATGCACTTTTATCTCACTGCAAGGAGGATTTGTCAGGCATTAACGGTGAAAAACGTCCTGGCATCGTACACCGCATTGATAAGGATACATCGGGTGTCTTAATGGTGGCGAAAAACAATCAAGCACATCAGGCTTTGGCGGCACAGCTTGCGGAGCACAGCATCACCAGAAAGTATAATGCCATTGTGTATCAGGGGTTTCGGGAGGACAGTGGAACGGTTGACCAACCCATTGGCAGAAATCCCCAGGATAGAAAGAAAATGGCAGTCACGCAAAAGCACAGCCGCCATGCGGTGACGCATTATCAGGTATTGGAACGACTGGGCAAATTTACATGGATTGAGGCGCAGTTGGAAACGGGGCGGACACACCAAATTCGTGTGCACATGACTTACATTGGGCACCCCCTTCTTGGGGATACAGTATATGGCCCCAAAAAACAGCCTTTTTCTTTGGAAGGGCAGGTACTTCATGCCAGAGTTTTGGGATTTATCCATCCCACCACGGGGGAATATATGGAATTTGAAGCACCTCTGCCGCCATATTTTCAGAATTTATTGGAACGTCTCAGAAATGCTTAACATATTGCAAAATGAGAGGAGGATTTTTATATGTCATTGCATCGAAAGGATTTTTTTGGCCTGCGTGATTTGACAGCAGACGATATTCGTTATATCCTCAGCACAGCTGAAACCATGAAATATGTGTTGAACCAAAAGAATAAAAAAGTGCCACATTTGCAGGGAAAGTCCGTAATTATTTTATTCTATGGGCAAAGTGCAAGAGCAAAGTTATCTTATGAATTGGCGGCACAGCATCTAAGTGCAAATGTAGTTGACATGACAAATTCAGTACATTCTATGGAACATGAAAACTTGCAGGATATGGGACAGCTTATTGACCAGATGGGAGCGGATTTTATCATATTGCGTCATCCTATGGCAGGGGCGGCAAAGCTTTTGGCAGATTCTGTAGGGGCATCTGTTATCAATGCAGGAGATGGATACAATGAAAATCCGGGACAATCTCTTTTAGACCTCTTAACCATTCGAGAACAAAAGGGCGGTTTTGAGGGCTTGAAGGTTGCCATTATAGGCGATATTAGCCATAGCCGTGTATCCAAAAGCAATATATGGGGATTGACAAAATTGGGAGCAGAGGTATGCGTTTCCGGCCCACCGACATTGCTCCCGCCAAAGCTGGATAAATTTGGTGTGACGGTTCATTATGATGCAAGGGAGGCTGTCAATAATGCAGATGTTATCCTCACAACCAGAATGCGTTTGGAAACACAAGACTATACCTGCCTACCTTCTTTAGACGAATATAAACGATTCTTCCGCATTGACCATAATCTTTTGAAGTATGCCAAAAAAGATGCCATTGTTATGCACCCCGGTCCCATTCAGCGTGGTATTGAAATTTCTGATGGTGTTATTGACGGTCCTCAATGCCTTATCAATGACCAGATTGCAAACAGCGTGGCGGTGCGTATGGCGATGTTCTATATTCTTTCGCAGATGGGAGGCGGTTTGCTATGAAAACATTGATGAAAAACTGCAAACTGGTAACAGATGGCTTTTCAGCAGAAAAAGTTTATGATATTTTAATCGAAGATAATACCATTGCCAAGATTGGCGAGAATCTTTCTGATGAAGATGCAAAGATTGTTGATATAGACCAACATACGATACTTCCCGGTTTTATTGATATGCACTGTAATATTTGTGAACCTGGCTTTGAAAATGTAGAAGATATTCATACGGTTTCCAAAAGTGCTGCAAGAGGGGGATTTACAGCCATTACCTGTGAACCAAATACAAAGCCTGTGATTGACAACAAAACTGTTGTGGAATATATTATTTCAAAATCTGCATTACATGGTATGGTACATATTTATCCCTATGGCAGTATGTCTATGGGGTGCGAAGGAAAAGCCATTGCGGAAATCGGCGAAATGTATGAAGCTGGTATTGTAGGCATTTCCGATGGAGATGAATTTACAGACAGTGCTGCCCTTTTGCGGAATGTTATGCGGTACTCCAAAATGTTTGACCTGCCTATTATGACCCATTGTGAAGACCGCAGCCTATCAGGTGAGGGTGTGATGAATGAAGGATACATGGCTTCCTGTCTGGGACTTGTGGGAATGCCAAGAGAAGCAGAAGAACTACAGGTGGCAAGAAACTTGATTCTGGCACAGAATACAGGAGCAAGACTGCATATTGCCCATGTCAGTACTGCAGGTTCTATTGAAATGATTCGGGAGGCAAAGGCACGAGGAATTTCTGTGACCTGTGAAACCTGTCCTCATTATTTTTCGCTGACTGAGGAGGCAGTAGAGGATTACAATACATTAGTGAAAGTTAATCCACCTCTTCGCACACAGGAAGATGTAAACGCAGTTTTAGAAGGTATTGCAGATGGTACCATAGATGTGATTGCATCAGGACATAGTCCCGTAGGACAAACGGAAAAAAACAGAACTTTTGGACAGGCGGCATATGGCATATCCGGTTTGGAAACGGCTTTTGCCATAAGCTATACCCATTTGGTAGAAACAGGAATCATTACGATGAAACGACTTTCCCAGCTGTTGTCTGCAAATCCTGCTGCTATTTTAAATTTGAGGGAAAAAGGAAAAATTGCAGAAGGCATGGATGCGGATTTGGTTGTGGTGGACTGCGTTGAAGATTATTCTATAGAAGCAAAGCATTTTGCATCAAAAGCAAAGTATTCACCTTTTGAGGGTATGCAGGTCAAGGGCAAAGTGCTGCACACGGTTGTAGACGGAAGGGTTCTGTTATAAAAGAAAGTCAACAGAAACGAATGAGGTAAAGAATGTATTTAAAACGATTGGAATTACAAGGCTTTAAATCTTTTCCTGAAAAAGTGAAGCTGGAGTTTAATAAAGGGATAACGGCTGTGGTAGGTCCAAACGGTAGTGGAAAAAGCAATGTGTCCGATGCGGTACGCTGGGTTCTTGGTGAACAACGGGCAAAGAATCTTCGTGGAGATAAGATGGAAGACGTTATTTTCGCAGGAACGGAAAACAGAAAACCGCAAGGCTTTGCAGAAGTGACTATTGTTATGGACAATCAAGATGAAAAACTGCCGATTGCTTTTTCAGAAGTGCAGGTGACACGCCGTGTATTTCGCTCCGGAGAAAGTGAGTATCGCATCAATGGTACAGCTTGCCGTCTAAAAGATATACAGGAGCTTTTTATGGATACCGGTGTGGGACGGGAGGGTTACTCCATCATCGGTCAGGGACGAATTGATGAAATACTCAGTGCAAAGGGCGAGGAACGCCGTCATATTTTTGAAGAAGCAACAGGTATTGTAAAATATAAAACAAGGCGAAATGAAGCTGTTACAAAATTGGACAAGGAACAGCAGAATCTGCTGCGTGTGGAAGATATTATTCAGGAATTAGAAGGACAGCTGAAACCTTTGGAGGCGCAAAGTATAAAAGCAAAGGCATACCTTTCTCTTAGTGAGCAACTAAAGGAAGCGGAAATTGCTATGTTCTGTGCAGATGCAGAACGTATGGAACAGGAGGAAAGCCAACTTTCCCAAAAGAAAAGTCTTGTGGAAACAGAGAAACAACGGTTGCAAAAAGAAATTGCAGCAGAAAAAGCAGAAACAGCATCTATCCACAAAGAAACAGAAAAGCAGAGTCAGACATTGCAAAAGGTCAATGACCAGATTGCCAGAATAAAAGCTGATATTGAAAAAACAGAAGGGCAAATTCGATTGGCAGCAGAGCAGAAGCAGCACGATGCGGAAAATATCTCTCGAATGGAGGGAGAAGCAAAAAGCAGGCGGAAGAAACAGACAGAACTCCAAAAAGAACAGGAGGTCTGCCGCAGCCGAATTACAGCCTTGCATATGACAGCTGAACAGGAACAGAAAAAGCTGACGGCATTGGAAGAAACCTATGCAGATTTAGATACGGCTCTTCGGCAGAAGGAAACGGAAGCGGAAGATGTTAAAGGAGAAATTTTTGAGCATATCCGGAGAGGGACAGAAGCAAAGGGGGAGATTTCCAAGCAGGAAGCAGTAAAAGCGCAGTTTTTGTCCCGAAAAGAACAACTGGAATTGGAAATTTCTCATGGGGAGAGCCGGTTGGAGCAACAGAAAATTCGTGGACAAGTATTGGAAAAGCAGGCAGATGAGCGGAAAAAGCAGGCGGATTTTTTGAAGAAAGAACTTTACGCACTGGAACAAGATGCACTGCAAAGTGCAAAGAACAAAGAATCAGCCCAAAATCGTCTGGCAGAGCAGGAAAAACAACTCACTGCTAAGCAATCCCGTTTATCTCTCCTTTCCGAAATGGAACGGGAGCGAGAAGGCTTTTTTTACAGTGTAAAAACATTGCTTCGTTTACCAGATAAGGAAAAACGGGGCATCTATGGTGCTGTGGGAGAACTTTTATCTGTCGAAGAACAGTATGAAACTGCTATAGAAGCGGCTCTTGGCAGTGCCATGCAGAATATCATCACCAAAACAGAGGACGATGCAAAAGATGCCATTGGGTATTTGAAAAAGAATCGTTTGGGACGTGCCACTTTCCTGCCTGTTTCTGCTGTAAAAGGCAAACCATGGGAAGACAGTACCATCATTTTTACAGAAAACGGTGTTTTAGGCAAAGCGGTTGATTTGGTGGAGTTTGATGAAACATACAGAGAGATTATGACCTATCTCTTGGGGCGTATTCTGGTGGTAGAAACTTTAGCTGATGGTGTGCGTCTTGCAAAGAAATATCATCACCGTTATAAAATGGTGACTTTGGAAGGGGACATCATGAATCCTGGTGGTGCAATGACAGGTGGCTCTCAGGCAAAAAAAGCGACCAATATCTTTGGCAGAAGCCGTGAAATTGGCACACTTCGCAAAGAATTGCAGGCAATAGAGGAACAGGCAACAGAACTGCGAGAGAACCTACAGCTTGCAGAAAGCGATGGCGAGGAAATTGCAGAGCGACTTGTGGAAAAGAAAATGGAACTGCAAAAACTGACTGTGGCGCACCATGCTGATAAAGAAGACCAGAAAAAAAATCAGGAAGAGCAGAAAGAGTCCGAAGAAAAACTCCATCTTCTGCGGCTGGAAGAATCCCAACTTTCGGAACAGCTAGACCGTGCCGAAGAGGATATTATGGCGGAAAAACAACGCTTGATGCAATCAGAGCGTGCTGTGGAAGGGGCAAACGAGGCACTCTCCGCTTTTCAGGCACATTTGGCAGCCGACAAAGAAAGAAGAGAGCAGCTTATGGAAAAAATGACACACCATAAGATTGCTATGTCGGAAAATACGCAGCATATTGTGGTGGCAGAGGAAAACCTTTCCCGTTTGCAAAAGGAATATGCAGAAATAGAAAAAGACTTACAACAAATGCAGGCACAGATGACGGCATTTACGGAAAGCGGCAGTGTACGCACACAAAAGCAGAAGGATTTGGAGGAAAAGAGAATACATTTGCAGAAACAGGAAAAGGAACTGTATGCACGTTTGGCGGAAACACAGAAAACACAGGTTATTCTTTCCGAAAAAACGGCTTTGACAGAGCAGCATACAGCAGAAAAAACAGATACCCTTTCCCTTTTGGAGCAAGATGTATTTCGCATGGAAACAAAGGCGGAAAAAATACGAGAGGAAAAACAACGGTTATATGATCGGATTTGGGAGGAATATGAGCTGACCTATCAGGGGGCAAAGGCGTCCCTGCAACAGGAAAGTAGGTCTTATGCGGAATTATCCCGCTTGGCAAAACAGTGGAAGGGAGAAATTCGTGAGCTGGGATATGTCAATGTGGCAGCGGTAGAGCAGTACCAAGAAGTGGCAGACAGATACACGTTTTTGACCAACCAGAAGGCAGATATACTGGAAGCAGAGGACAAGCTGAAAGACTTGATACAGGATTTATCCATTCGTATGGAACAGCAGTTTAAAGAGCAATTTGCCGTAATTTCCCAAAATTTCAGTACTGTGTTTCAGGAGATGTTTGGCGGTGGCAAAGCCTACTTGAAATTGCAGGATAATCACAATGCACTGGAGTCTGCAATCGAAATTGTAGCACAGCCCCCGGGAAAAAGTTTGCAGAATATGCAGCTGCTTTCAGGGGGAGAGCGTGCTTTGACTGCTATTGCCATTCTTTTCTCCATATTGAAAATGAAGCCATCTCCCTTCTGTATTTTAGATGAAATTGAGGCTGCATTAGATGATGCTAATGTCAAGCGATATGCACAGTATTTGACAAGATTTTCAAAGGAAACGCAGTTTATTGTGATTACCCACAGAAAAGGGACCATGGAATATGCTGATGTTTTGTATGGCATTACCATGCAGGAAAAAGGGATTTCCAAGTTGGTTTCCGTGGATTTTTCGGAGCAGAAAAAAGAAAAAATTGAACTTTGAGGTGAGAAATTATGGGATTATTTGATTTTTGGAAGAAGAAAAATAAAGAGCCTGAGCAGAATTTTTCGGAAGAACAGTCTTTGGATAAAGAAGTGTTGAATACAGATGATATAGAAATAGATGGTTTGGAAATTCAGATTGCACAGGAGGAAGAGAGAGATTTTGTACTGAATGTAGATGAATCTCTTTCAGAAACTACAGCCTTAAATCAGGCAGTGCGGGAAGCAATGCAGGAAGAAACCGTCAATATTCATCAGGCAGCAGGTGGTGTGCTATACCAAGAAGGGGAAAAGACAGAAGGAGCATCTGCGGAGGTTGAGGAAGAAACCGAAACAGAAGAAACGCCCATAGAGGTTGAGGAAGAAACCGAAACAGAAGAAACACCCATAGAGGTTGAAGAAGAAACTGAAACAGAAGAAACACCCATAGAGGTTGAGGAAGAAACTGAAACAGAAGAAACACCCATAGAGGTTGAAGAAGAAACTGAAACAG
>JAHHTX010000028.1 GCA_020024255.1 Anaerotignum sp. | reverse complement strand
AAATGATATGCCTGCTTTTCGTGTCGCTCTTTAAGGTTGCATCAAGGTCAGCGATTTCTTTTTGAAGTGCGTCCAGTTCCGCAATGCGTTTTAAAATGTATTCCTTGTTGATATTCCGCAGCTTGATTTCCGCAATATATTCCGCTTGCACCTCATCTATAGAAAAGCCTGCCATTAAATTTGGTACAACCATACTTTCCTGTTCTGTTTCTCGAATAATGGAAATGGCTTTGTCAATATCCATGAGTATTTTGGAAAGTCCCAAAAGCAAATGGTGTTTTTCCTCTTTCTTCTCAATATCAAAGGAGAGCTGCCCCTTTATGGATTCCATACGGAAAGCCGTCCAGTGCCGTAAAATCTCCCCAATACCCAAAGTCATGGGGTGCCCATTCACCAGAATATTAAAATTGCAGTTGAAACTGTCGGAAAGCGGTGTTGCACGATAAAGCCGATGCATAAGGAGTTCTATGTTGGTATTTTTCTTGACATAAACGCTGATTTTCAACCCGTTTAAGTCTGTTTCATCTTGCACATCTGTAATATCCCGTATTTTTCCTGATTTTCCCAGTGCAATGATTTTGTCAATGATAACTTCTACCGTTGTGGTGTAAGGAATTTCATAAATTTCAATACAACTGTTTTCCTTATCAAAACGGTATTTTGCCCGCAGCTTAAAACTGCCCCGACCTGTTCGATAAATCTGTTCCAAGGCCTTTTGGTCGTACACCAGCTGTGCTCCTGTAGAAAAGTCCGGTGCAGGCAGCAGTTCCAAGAGATTGATATGCTCGTCCTGAATAAAGGCAGCTGTTGCCTCGCAAAGTTCAGCCAAATTAAAGCTGCAAATGGAGCTTGCCATACCTACAGCAATACCAAGATTGGGATTTGCCAGAATATTGGGAAATGTCGTTGGCAGGAGGGTTGGTTCTTCCATAGAGCCGTCATAGTTATCCGTAAAAATGACCGTATTCTTATCTATGTCTGCAAAAATCTCCTGACAGATAGGTGCTAATTTTACTTCTGTGTAACGAGATGCCGCATACGCCATATCTCTGGAATACTGTTTCCCAAAGTTCCCTTTGGAATCCACAAATGGTGTCAAAAGTGCACCATTTCCTTCTGTAAGACGCACCAACGTTTCATAAATCGCACTGTCCCCGTGAGGATTCAGTTTCATGGTCTGCCCTACTACATTGGTAGATTTTGTCCGTTCTCCTTTCAAAAGTCCCATCCGATACATGGTGTAAAGCAACTTTCTATGGGAGGGTTTGAAGCCGTCTATTTCCGGTATGGCACGGGATACGATTACACTCATGGCATAGGGCATATAATTCTGCTCTAAGGTGCGTGTTATGGACTGCTCCTGTATAAAATTATCCTTTCGCTCTACTTTGGTTGTTTTCTTCTTTGCCATATTTTGTCACCTTTCTAGCTAATATCCGTCATATCCAGATATTTGTATCCTTCCTCTGCAATAAATTGTTTTCGCCCTGCCAAATTTTCCCCAAGCAAAAGTTCAAACATTTCTTGTGTCCGTTCCACATCATCAGGAGTCACCAAAATCAGTCTTCTTGTTTCAGGGTTCATCGTGGTTTCCCACATCATTTCCGGTTGGTTTTCCCCCAAACCTTTGGAACGGTTTATTTTTACCTTTCCTTTCAATTTTCCGATAATCTGCATCTTTTCCGCATCAGAATAAGCAAAATACGTATCTTTGCCGTTTGTAATCTCATATAATGGAGATTCCGCTATATAAACCTTTTTTTCTTCAATGAGTGTCGGTACCAAACGATATAACATTGTCAACAGTAATGTTCGAATCTGAAAGCCATCTACGTCTGCATCTGTACAAAGAATGATTTTGCTCCAACGAAGTTGCTCCAAATCAAAGGAATTAAGGTTTCCGCTGTGTTTTGATTTGATTTCTACACCACAACCCAGTACTTTCATCAGATCTATGATAATGTCATTACTAAAAATCTTGTTGTAATCTGCTTTCAGGCAATTAAGAATTTTTCCTCGAATGGGGATAATTGCCTGAAATTCCGCATCTCTTCCCATTTTACAGGAACCAAGGGCGGAATCCCCTTCCACAATATAAATTTCCCGTCTGTTGACATCTTTGGTACGGCAGTTTACAAATTTTTCTACACGGTTGTTCATATCAATGCCGCCGGTCAGTTTTTTCCGAATGGAAACCCTTGTTTTTTCTGCTGTTTCCCGACTGCGTTTATTGGCAAGTACCTGCTCTGCAATTTTATCTGCCTCGATTTTATTTTCGATAAAATAAATAGCAAGCTGTTCTTTGAAAAATTCCGTCATTGCCTCCTGTATAAATTTATTGGTAATGGCTTTCTTTGTCTGGTTTTCATAGCTTGTGATGGTAGAAAAAGAATTGATAACCAATACAAGGCTGTCTTCAATATCTTGAAATGTAATTTTCTTTTCGTCTTTTTTATAAAGATTATTTGTTTTCAAATACTTATCAATAGCAGAAACAAAACTGTTTTTCACCGCCTTGTCCGGTGCACCGCCATATTCCAGAAAACTGGAATTGTGATAATACTCAAGGAGATTCACCTGATTATGAAAACAAAAAGCCGCTTCAAATTTCAGTTTATACACAGGCTTGTCTTCTCGGTCCTGACCGCTTGTTTCCGTCTGTAGATAATGAACACCGGTCAAAGGGTTCTCCCTTGTCATATCCTCCAAATAATCACGAATCCCGTTTTCATAAAAATAGGTGAAGGTTTCATTGCTTTCTTCATCAAAGAGTGTAAATGTCAAACCTGCATTGACAATAGCTTGTCTGCGAAGAATATCCTGAAAATAGGAAAGCGGAATTGCAATATCCGTAAAAACATCTCTGTCCGGCATCCAGCGAATTTCGGTACCTGTTCCCTTTTGTTTGGATTCTTCTTTTGTCAAGCCACCAATATTCTCACCTTTTTCAAAGTGCAGGCTGTATCGTGTGCCGTCCCGATGTATGACTGCATCCATATAAGCGGAAGCATACTGTGTTGCACAAGTACCAAGTCCGTTTAACCCCAAACTAAATTCATAATTTTCACCTGAATTGTTCTGATATTTTCCTCCTGCGTAAAGTTCACAGAATACCAGCTCCCAGTTAAAACGCCCTTCTTTGGGATTATAATCTACGGGGATTCCTCTGCCATAGTCCTTAATGAGAATAGAGCCGTCCTGATAACGAACCACATCTATTTTGTTTCCAAACCCTTCCCTTGCCTCATCAATGGAATTGGAAAGAATTTCAAATACAGCATGTTCACAGCCTTCCAAACCATCTGACCCAAAAATAACACCAGGTCGAAGTCTGACACGGTCTGCACCCTTTAAAGAAGTAATACTTTCATTATTATAGCTAGAATTTGAACTGTTTTGCATATTGCCACCTGCTTTACATATAATAAAACCCATATTGAAAATTCATTATGGACTGTTTTGTATTTGCGAATTTTTATGTCCGACCTATACTTTACAAGAGAATGGGTCTACTGTCAAGAGATAAGAAAATATGTTCGTATTTAATTGCCTTTTTTCTTGTTGTTTTCCTACAGCATATAGTATCATAACACAAAATCTCTTACTATCGCTCACAAAAGTTCTCTTTTTCCTGACATATTTTTCATCATAAAAAAGATATTACATGATTATATTACAAATTACAAAAAATCCCTATCTCATTACATTGCACCCCATGTGTTAGACAGTATGATTTACTGAATAATGAGTCGAGTGATTTTATGCCAAAAGGAGTACAGAAAAAGTTTACATCTATAGAACATTTTAAGGAAGAACCAATGGAATATCCGGATTTATTACACCAATAAGTGTATAAAGACAAAGATAAAAGGCTTGCCGCCTGCAATCCACAGACAAGGCAAGCCCTTCTGGCTTCTTGAACAATGTTTTAATGAAAAATGTTGTTTAACTTTTTGGATTCACTTCACAAAATATGCACAGCTTCTTTTCCTGCATTCTGTTCATCTTTTTATGGCTTAGCACTGTGCCAAAGCCTGCTGTAAGTCTGCAATAATATCATCAATATTTTCAATACCAACAGAAAGACGCACCAAGTCTGCACCTACTCCTGCTGCCGTCAATTCCTCATCTGTCATCTGGCGATGCGTAGATGATGCCGGATGCAAAATACAGGTTCTTGCATCTGCCACATGGGTTGCAATCATAATCCGTTCCAAATGTGACATAAAAGATTCTGCCGCTTTTCTTCCACCCTTTACACCGAATGTCACCACACCACAAGTGCCATTGGGCATATATTTCTTTGCACGTTCATGGTAACGGTTGCCTTCCAGTCCAGCATAATTTACCCATGCAATTTTGTCATGTGCCTGCAAAAATTCTGCTACTTTCTGTGCATTTGCACAGTGGCGTTCCATACGCAGATGTAAAGATTCCAAGCCAAGATTCAAAAGATACGCATTCATAGGTGCAGGAGTTGCACCAAGGTCACGCATAAGCTGTGCTGTTGCCTTTGTAATATATGCCCCTTCCTTGCCGAAACGTTCCGCATAAGTAACGCCGTGGTAAGAATCATCGGGTGTAGTCAAACCGGGAAATTTTTCTGCGTGTGCCATCCAATCAAAGTGACCAGAGTCCACAATGCAGCCACCTACGGTTGCATCATGTCCGTCCATATATTTTGTGGTGGAATGGATAACAATATCTGCACCCCATTCAAAAGGACGGCAGTTGATTGGTGTTGCAAAGGTATTGTCAATAATCAGCGGAACCCCGTGTGCATGGGCTGCCTTTGCATAACGTTCAATGTCTAAAATGACCAGTGCCGGGTTTGCAATGGTTTCTCCAAAAACCGCTTTGGTATTGGGTTGAAAAGCCGCTTCCAATTCTTCATCTGTACAATCGGGATCTACAAATGTAACAGAAATGCCCATTTTCTTCATGGTCACTGCAAACAAATTATATGTCCCACCATAAACCGCTGCGGAGGAAATCAAATGATCTCCGGCGGAGCAAATATTGAATACCGAAAAGAAAGATGCTGCCTGTCCTGATGATGTCAGCATAGCTGATGTACCACCTTCCAGTTCGCATATCTTTGCTGCAACATAGTCGCTGGTAGGATTTTGCAGACGTGTATAGAAATATCCTTCCGCTTCCAGATCAAAAAGCTTTCCCATTTCTTCACTGGTGTCATACTTAAATGTTGTACTTTGGACAATAGGAATCATACGGCTCTCCCCACTTTTCGGTGTGTACCCTGCCTGAATACATTTTGTTTCCTGACGTAAATTGCTCATGATACTTTCTCCCTTCTACACTTTCTTCTCTCTTGTTATTCTTTGATTGCATTGATATCATAAGGTGTTTCTTGATATACGAAATAATTGAGCCAGTTGGAATAGAACTGGTTTGCATGGGTTTTCCACCGCATAGGCGGTGTTTTTTCCGGGTCATCTTCCGGAAAATAATGATAAGGTATCTGTATAGGCAGTCCTTTATCCAAATCACGGTGATATTCCGTTGATAGAGAATCTGCATCATATTCAAAATGACCAGTGATAAATATTCTTCTGCCAGAGCGATCTGCCATAATGTGTGGACCTGCCTCTTCGGAAATAGCCAAAATTTCCAAATCATTCACTTTCCGAATGTCCTCTTCCCGCACCTCTGTATGACGGGAATGGGGGCAGTAAAAAATATCATCAAATCCCCTCATGAGAATATGGTCTTTCTTTTCTACGGTATGGGCGTAGATGCCAAATTTCTTTTGTGGCAGTATGTATTTGGGAATGTCATAGAAATAATGCAGTGCTGCCTGTGCCCCCCAACAAATATGCAGTACACTAAACACATGACTTTTTTCCCATTCCAATATCTTGCAAAACTCCTCCCAAAAGTCTATATCTTCAAAGTCATAATTTTCAATGGGTGCACCGGTAATAATCATGCCGTCGAACTTTTGCTCTTTAATATCATCAAATGTCTTATAAAATGATTCCAGATATGCCATTGATGTATTTTTGGAATTGTGAGACTTCATTTGCACCAATTCCACTTCTACCTGCAAAGGGGTGTTGGAAAGCAGACGCATAAGCTGCACTTCTGTTTCCACTTTATTGGGCATCAAGTTCAAAATAGCAATCCGCAAGGGACGGATATCTTGATGTACCGCACGAAAAGGGGACACCACAAAAATATGTTCCTTACGCAGCACGTCATAAGCAGGTAAATCATCTCTAATAATAATTGGCATTTTCATACACTCCTTCTTTTTTTCCGAGTCGGAGTCGTTTTTCCTGCTGAAATCGAATAAAAAAAAACGACTCTTTCCCTCGAGTCGTTTTTGTTTCTTTTTCCTGTGTTTCAAAACGATTGCGAAGGTTTTTTATACATCACGAAAAGCATAGACATCATCATGCCCATGCTCATCATCATAACCATATGCAGTTTGCAATTTTCTACGAAATTCTGCATAATAAAAACCCTCTCAGTCTTTTCAAATCTTCTTGTTGATTTTGTTCTTATTATAAACACCTGCCCTGCATCTGTCAACCATTTTTTTGCACCTTTGCAAAAAGGAAAATCCCCTTCTTGCCTTTTCTTTTTCCCACTTCTTTGATATAATGAGAAAATATATGTACCATCAGGAGGACAATCAATGAAATTACAAAAATTACTTAGCTATGTACGCCGTGCCGTAGACGATTATCATATGATTGCAGAAGGCGACAAAATTGCCGTAGGTGTTTCCGGTGGCAAGGACAGTCTTTGTCTTTTGCTTGCTTTAAGAAACTTACAACGGTTTTATCCTCATCGTTTTGAACTGGAAGCCATTACGGTTTCCTTGGGACTTCCCCATACAAAATATGACGATATTCAGGCTCTCTGCGACGAAATTGGTGTTCCCTATTCCGTTGTCCATACAGACATCGGACAAATTGTTTTTGAAGAACGAAAAGAAAAAAATCCCTGTTCCTTATGTGCAAAAATGCGAAAAGGTGCATTAAACACAAAAGCAGAGGAGTTGGGATGCAATAAAGTTGCTTTAGGGCACAATAAAGATGATGTTGTGGAGACCTTTTTTATGTCTTTGTTCTATGAGGGACGTGTCAACTGTTTTGCACCTGTGAGCTACCTTGACCGCAGCAAGCTATATTCCATCCGTCCGCTCATATATGTGCCGGAAGCGGAATGTCGCAGTTTTGTAACCAAAAGTGGTATCCAAATTGTAAAAAATCCTTGTCTTGCTGACGGCAATACCAAAAGACAGGAAACCAAGGAACTGCTTGCAGATCTATCCAAAAATTACACCAATTTGCAGGAAAAAGTATTTGGCGCAATCCGTCGTTCAGGTATTAAAGGCTGGAATGGAGAGATTTAAATGTCAACCTATCATGAAGAAGAAAAATTGAGAGATATGCGGCTTTTGCGGGAAATCCAAAAAGATTTGCCTGCGTTTCTACGGCAATTTTTTCAAGGTATTGCCCAAACTGCCTCTGCAAAGACAAGACTTGGATATGCCTATGACCTGCGGATTTTTTTTCGCTATCTTTATGAAGAACATAGTACTTTGGGGGGCATAGCAGCTACCGACCTGCATATAACTGATTTAGACCAAGTCACCGCAGACGATATTGACTGTTTTTTGGAATATCTATCCTATTATGTTGCTCCCAATCCAGAGCACCCCGATGCCCCTTCTGTGTATCATAATGACGAAAAAGGGAAATCTCGTAAACTGGCAGCCGTCCGTTCTATGTTCAATTTCTTCTACAAAAGAGGAAAAATTTCGGCTAACCCTGCTTCTGTTGTGGATACACCCAAAATACACGATAAACAAATTGTTCGTCTGGATGTCAATGAAATGGCAGACTTTCTTGATGCCGTAGACAACGGAGATAATCTTACACATCTTCAAAAAACTCGTCATTTGCAAACAAGAAAACGTGACCTCGCTCTGATGTCCTTGTTGCTTGGAACAGGTATGCGTGTTTCCGAATGTGTTGGAATTGACCGCAAAGACTTGGATTTTCGTAACAGCGGTGTAAAGATACTGCGAAAAGGCGGAAATGAATCCATGCTCTATTTTAGCGATGAAGTGCAGGAATGTCTGCAAGATTATTTGGAGGTCAGAAACCAAATTGAAACCAAAGTCAAAGGAGACGATGCGCTTTTTTTGTCTATACAGAATCGGCGAATAACTGTTCGGGCAGTACAAAATCTAGTAAAAAAATATGCTCATGGCATTACACCGAAAAACATCTCTCCCCATAAGCTGCGAAGTACCTATGGTACGAATCTCTATCAGGCAACCGGAGATATTTACTTAGTTGCAGACGTACTGGGACATGCCGATGTCAATACAACCAAGAGGCACTATGCAGAAATCGAAGACAACCGCCGCAGAAAAGCTGCTACCATGATTAAACTCAGAAAGGACTGAAGCCTATGGAACAAAAACCTACAACAGCAGACTTTATCTCTGTTTTTCAGGAAAAACAACCAAAACCCATTTTAAAACTGCAAAACTTTGGGATTCTGGCTCTTTTAACCAATATAAATGGTGAACTTGCCTTTGTATTGACAAAGCGTGCTACAGGGATTCGGCAGCCAGGGGATATCTGCTTTCCCGGCGGTCGCCAAGAACAAGGGGAAAGCCTGAGAGAAACAGCGCTCAGAGAAACAGAAGAAGAACTGGGTATTGCAAGAGAACATATTCAGATTTTGGGCAAAAGTGATTTTATGCTAACCGTATACGGCGGACTTATACAGCCTTATATCGGCTTTATCCCTCATCTTTCTGTAGATACCCTGCCTTATGCAAAAGATGAAGTTGCAGAGATATTCACTGTTCCACTTTCTTTTTTTATGGAAAATCCACCGGAAGTCCATTATATGTACTGGCAGGCTGATGTATCTGTTGCTTTTCCCTATGACCGCATTGAAAAAGGAAAGGAATACCCTTTTCGCAGATGCAAAGTTCCCGAACTTTTTTATGCCTATGAAAACAGAACCATATGGGGACTGACAGCACAAATTGTGGAAAGTATTGTAAAAGAATTGCAAGGAAACAAATAAAAAGGGACAGCAGCCGAATAGTATTTCCATTCGGCTGCTGTCCTTTCTTATTGGGAGATGGAGAGTAAAAGAAGCCTATCTGTATACCTCACTCCCAAACAGATTTTCCATCACAAATGATAGACTAATCCACCCTTATGTATCAGACTTTCCTTGATAGTAATCTGCCGCTTCCTCTGGCAAAATAGTATTGATATAGCAATCCGTTGCGTGCTCAAAACCTGCAAATCCGCCAATGCGGGGTAATATCTGCAAATGCCAGTGAAAATCCAGCCCTTTTGGTGCGTCCATAAAACAGAGGTTATAGGCGGTATCCTGTCTGAGTCCTGCCACTTTTGGCAGGAGAATATGAAGCAATTCTGCCAAATCTCCCATTTCTTCCTCTGTCAAAGCAATATAGTTCTTTCTATGGGTCTTTGGCAGTATCCAAAGCTCATAAGGATAGCGAGATGCGTAGGGTGTAACTGCAAGAAAGCTTTTGTTTTCTCCTGCAATTCGCTTGTCTTGCTCTTTTTCCCACTGTATCATGCGACAAAACAAACACTCAGTCGTCATGCTCCGTTCTGCCATACGACGAATGCGTTCTGGCAATATGGGAATCCCCACCATCTGCCAATGTGAATGATAAATACTCATTCCTGCTCTTGCTCCGCAGTTTTTAAATATCTGGACATGGCGTGTTGTCTCATCTTTTAGCAAATCTGTATACCGCAGCCGAAGGGCTTCTAATATCCATAACATTCGTTGTTCAGAAAATTGCTCAATAGTTTCTGTGTGATTTGGTGTATCTACCATAACCTCATGTCTGCCAATCCCTGCCACACCTTCATAAAACCCTTCCTCAATATCTTCTGTATCCTGCCGCTGTACGATAGGAAACTTATTTCCAAAAACACGAATTTGCCATTTTCCATCTGCAATTTTTTCATAAATCGCAGGTGTTGTCCTTGTTTCGTGTCCCGGGCAAAATGGGCAGGTCCCTACTCCTATTTTCTGATTTTCCCCAAAATGAAATTCATATGGCTTATTTTTTCTATTCTTTGCATAAACCGTCCATTCACCTGTAAAGGGATTTCTTCTAAACTCCGACATTCCCCTTCCCTCCTTATGAGGATTTCTTATTTTGCAATATCCAATTTTCAATACCCTGATATACGTTGGATTGAAGCGGCGTAATCTCTCCACCCACACTGCCTGATGTCAGCAGTACATTTTGTTTGTAAGCAATACTGATATAGGGCAATTCCTCTGCCAATTTCTTTTGTAAATCACTGTAAGCAAGGAGTGTTCTCCCTTCCCCCACCGCTGTGCAGGCCTTTTCCAAAAGTTCGTCTACAGTTTCATTGGAATATCCGATATAGTTATATGCACCGCCGGTTTGAAAGAACATCCTGAGGTCTGCGGTATAAGGCATTTTCCACCCGCCTACCACAAGGTCAAAATCCCCTCTTTGGAATTTCTCGCTGTATGTTTCATAAGGTTGTACATCTATGGTTACCAATGCCCCCAGTTTGTTCAATTCTTCTGCCAGTTTGGACGCAATTTGTTTTCTTGCTGTATTTTCTGCGTTAACCAAAATCTGAATCTGCAATTTTTCTACATTGCCGTTTTCCGTCTCTTTTTCCAATATGCCGTCCCCGTCTTTATCTGTCCAGCCTACATTTTTGACAAGGGTTGCCGCTATATCCGGGTCATAGTTATAAGGAGCCACATTTTCTTCATAAAGCCATGAAGTTGGATTGATTGGGGTGTTGGTCATGTTTGCATACTGCAAATAAACGCTTTCCCGAATATAATCCTTAGAAACAAGATAGGCTGTTGCCTGTCTTAAATTTTTGTCCTGAAACAAAGAACTACGGAAATTAAAACCGATAAAATCGTATAAATCAGAACTGAATGCGTGGGCTTCTGCACCAATATTTTGGGTCATATATTTCCCTGCATCTGTTGCATTTGCTACAAGAGCATCCAATATTCCCTGACTGAATGAATAAATGTCTGTGTCTGCGCCAGATGTAATGCGAATCTGTATTTTTGGCACAGAAGGCTTTGCCCCTGCGTATTGCTCATTTGGCACAAGAACCAAAGAAGATGCCATGGTATAACTTTCCATGCGGTAAGGTCCACATCCCATAGGTGACATATTCACATCGCTGTTCGGCTCTTTCTGCCCATAATAATATCCGGCTGAAATGACAGGAAAATTCAACGCAGCAAAATTACCTGAAAAGGGGCTTTTGAATGTAACATTAACTGTATTTCCCCCCACTGCCGTACAAGAAGATACATAATCCGTCACTCTTTTATACACGCTGTCTTCTGCCGCTCCCAAAATGGTGCGGAAGGAGAATGCTACATCGTTTGCTGTAACAGGTGTGCCGTCCTGCCAAACAAGATTTTCTGCAAGCTGCACCGTAAGAGTCATGCCGTCTTCCGAAAGTACCCAACTTTTTCCAATGGCTTCTGCCGATTTTCCGTTTTTCGCAATGCCCAAAAACGGCATATAAACAGCTTTCAACGCCATATCCACTGTCTCATCACGATTTAAAAGAGGGTTCAATGTTTCAGGCACACGCATAGACAGTGTAAGTACCGTTTTTTCTTTCTCTACACCTTGATTTTGTTTTGTTGTTACATGAAAATCCCCAACAATGGGTTCTTCTCCTTTTGAACAGGCGGAACAAAAACAAACGGCAATTGCCACCCATATACAAATTCCTTTTTTCATGTTGATCTCCCGTTTCTTTAGTGGCATTGCCAAAAAATTATACACGCTGCCACATTATATTCCATATATCCATTTATACATCTTTTGTACCCACATTACTTTTTCCACATAGGATTCCGTTTCGGCATAGGGAATTTCTTCCAATGTAATGCCGTCTCTGCTTTTTTCTTCATCAGCAAGCCATTTTGCCACATTTCCATGCCCTGCATTATATCCAGCCAAACTGGTTTTCGGATAGCCATCAAACTTCTCCAAAAGCCATTGCAAGTACCTGCAGCCAATACGAATATTGGTTTCTGCATCAAATAAATCAACAGAGGAGGTATCCATACCTTCTAATGTGCCTGCCACCCATGTACCGGTATCTTCTGTCACCTGCATCAGCCCCTTTGCATCAGCAGAAGATACCGCTTTGGGGTCAAATTTGCTTTCACAGTAAATCACTGCATAAACTAGAGAAGAATCCAGTTGATATTTTGCCGCATACTGTTCAACATACTCACTGTATCCCAGCGGAAAAAGACGAGGAAGTACAAAAAAATACCCAATTCCTGCAATAATACAGAGTGTCAAAAGCAGCATACCCAGTCGTTTCAAAAAACGAATCATTTTCTGTCACCCATTTTCCTATTATGTTTTATTCTATTTGCTAAAAAAGTAAACGATTACTCCAAGAGCAAACGTACCTGCTCCTGTAAGTATGCCAAATCTTTACTGTTGTCAATGATAACATCTGCTTTTGCCTTATATTCTTCCCAGCTTTTCTGATTGGCAATACGTGCCATAGCAAGGTCATATGTAATACCATCACGCTCCATGACTCTCTTAGCTCGTACTTCACTGTCCGCATAAACCACCCAGACTTCGTCACAGATTTCTTCCAGTTTTGCTTCAAAAAGCAGGGGAGCATCTAAAATGATATACTTTGCATCGCCTTTTTCTTTCGCTTCTTTGATTTGTTTCTGCATTTCCACTCGGATATAACAATGGGTGCATTTGTTCAAAAAAGCCAGTTTTTCTTCGTCATGAAACACAATTTCCCCCAACTTCCGCCGAAAAATACTGCCGTCCGCATTTAAAATATCTGTTCCGAAATATGCACATATTTCTTTATATGCTGGCTTTCCCTTTTCCATTATCTGTCGGCTCACAAGATCTGCATCTACAATCACAGCTTCCCGTTTTTCCATATAGCGGCTGACAGCGCTCTTTCCGCTGCCTGTGCCGCCTGTCAAACCAATAATTTTCATTGAATACCCTCTTTTTATTTATTTTGCTTCGAACCAAGACTGCCCTTCATGTACGTCCACCTCAAGGGGCACAGAAAGTGCTACCGCTTGTTCCATATTCTCTTTAAGAATTTTGGCTACTGCCTCTTTTTCTTCTTTCACTGTTTCAATAATCAGTTCATCGTGTACCTGCAAAATCAGGCGGGAACGGAATCCCCCTTCTTTCAACGCCCTGTGCACTTTAATCATGGCAATTTTAATAATATCTGCTGCACTGCCCTGTACCGGCATATTCATTGCCACACGTTCCCCAAAGGAACGCTGTACAAAGTTTTTACTCTGCAATTCTGGCATTGCCCTTCTACGATTACAAATGGTTTCTGCATATCCTTTTTCTGTGGCATCTTTTACCGTGCGGTCTAAATATTCCTTTACTTTCGGGTACTTTACAAAATAAGCTGCAATGTAATCTTCCGCTTCGTTTCTTGTAATTTCCAGTTCCTGACTCAAACTAAAGGCACCAATGCCGTATACAATACCAAAATTTACTGCCTTTGCATTTCTTCTTTGTAATTCCGTCACCTCATCAAAGGGTACATGGAATACTTGTGATGCCGTAAGCCGATGTATGTCCTGATGGTTGCGGAATGCTCCACTCAATGTTTCATCTCCTGCCATATGCGCAAGAACACGCAATTCGATTTGGGAATAGTCCGCATCCAAAAAACAGAACGCTTCTGACTCAGGAATGAAAACCTTGCGCAGTTCTCTGCCAAGTTCCAAACGGACAGGAATATTTTGCAGATTCGGCTCTGTGGAACTGAGCCGTCCCGTTGCTGTGACGGTCTGTTGGAATGTAGAATAAATCCGATGGGTTTTTTCGTCCATCACTGCCAAAAGTCCGTCAGCATAGGTACTTTTCAGTTTTGCCAGTTGGCGATAATAAAGTATTTTTTCCACAACAGGGTGGTCTTTCTTCAACTTTTCCAATACATCTGCTGCTGTAGAAAATCCTGTTTTTGTCTTTTTTCCTCCTGGCAGTCCCATATGCTCAAAAAGCACTGTACCAAGCTGCTTGGGTGAATTTAAATTGAACTCTTCCCCTGCCAACTCGTAAATTTCTTTTGTGATAACATCAATGCTTTCTCCAAGACGTCTCTGATATGCAAGAAGGGCTTCTTTATCAACCTGCATCCCCCATTTTTCCATATCTGCAAGAACATATAGAAGAGGCATTTCGACCTCATAAAACAGCCTTGTCTGCTCTGCTTCTTCCAAACGCTTCTCCATAATCTGCTTACTGTGGAACAAAACATCAGCTTCTCTGACAGCGACAGTACAACGTTCTTCAGCAGAAAGAGCAGAAAAGGCAATTTTCTTCTTTCCCTTTCCCAAAATTTCCTCTTTTGAGGGATAAACTACAGAAAGGTAATCCTTTGCCAAGTCATCATATTCATATGAATTTGCTGTCGGATTTAAGAGGTATGCAGCCAACATTCCGTCAAAGTCCACATGAAAATCCGTAATTCCGTATTTTGCCAGAAGATGTATATTATCTTTTACACCATGACCGATTTTCTTCCATCTGCTTTCCATGAAAAATGGTTTCAAACTGTCTGCCAATTCTTGTGCTGTCATATCTGTGCCGATTTCCAGCCAGACACCGCCTGCCGTTTCCTGATAAAATGCCACACCTTGCCAAATTTCTTCATCCATAAAACAAATATATGCCGTTTCCTCTGCCTTCCAAGTCGACATAAGCGCCTTTGCTTCCATAGCATTTGTGATACTGCGATAATCTGCTTTTGGTACAGGTATTTCTTTTTTTGCTGTTCCTTCAAAACGAGGGAAAATACTCTTTAATTCTAATCTCTTAATCATTTCATAGGCTTCTGGCGTAAAAATTCCTTGGGCATTCATCTTTTCCTTATCCAAAGAAAGGGGCATATCCCGTACAATGGTTACAAGGTGTTTACTGAGCTTTGCCTGTTCCTGAAAAGCGGTAAGATTTTCCGCTGCACGTTTGGGCTTAATCTCCGGTGCATGGGCGATGGCATTTTCTATATTGTGATACTCTTGTATAATTTTCACAGCAGTTTTTTCTCCAATACTCGGCACACCTGGCACATTATCGGAAGCATCTCCCATCAATGCCTTCACGTCTATAAATTCAGTAGGTGTCACACCGTATTTTGCCATGACATCTTTTGCGTAGTAGTCCTCAACTTCTGTCCTTCCACCTTTTGTTTTGGGAATGCGTACCTTCAAGGTATCACTGGCAAGCTGAAGCAAATCTCTATCCCCTGAAACCACAACGGGCAGAATCCCCATATCCTCCGCTTTTTTAGATAAACTTCCCAAAATGTCATCTGCTTCAAAACCTTCCTGTTCATAGATGGCAATCCCCATGGCATACAATACCTCTTTTAGCAGGGGTATCTGTTGCCGCAGTTCTTGGGGCATAGATTTTCTGGTTCCTTTATATTCTGCAAATTCCTTGTGCCGAAATGTAGGTGCAGACAAATCAAAGGCAACAGCCAAATACTCCGGTGTTTCCTCGTCTAATAATTTAAACATAATATTCAAAAAACCGTATACTGCATTGGTATACTGCCCCTCTGCATTACTCAAAAGCGGAACACCGTAAAATGCTCGGTTTATTATACTGTTTCCATCTATTATTATCAATTTTTCAGCCATGCCGACCTCCTGTAAATCCTTATGCTTGGAGGGTATTTGAAAAGCAGTTTTCCTCATTTTACTTTCAGAAACACCCTAACGAATGATATCAAACAATCTTCTACATATTATACACCAAAAAGCGGAAAAAGTATTGAGAAAGCGGGAAAATTTTTTTAAAGATTTTCCGACAAAATTTTTTTGATAAAATGAGTGGGACAATGTTCTTTTTTTTCTTTTTCCCATACCATAGTAAAAACAACTTTTTATTCGGAGGTTATTTTCTATGAAAAAAAGTTTATGTGTCCTTACTTCTATGGCAGCAGGCATTTCTCTCTTGTGTGGCTGCGGACAAAATGCTGATTCTGCTGACCTGACACCGGTGCGGCTCAACGAAGTAGTACATTCCGTTTTCTATGCACCCCAATATGTTGCACAAGAACTGGGATTCTTTGAAGATGAAGGATTGGATGTTTCCGTAACCGTCGGAAACGGTGCCGATAAATCCATGACTGCATTGCTTTCCGATTCTGCGGATATTGCCCTTCTTGGCACAGAAGCAGGTTTATACGTTTATAATGAAGGAAAAGAAAATTGTCCCAAAGCCTTTTTGCAGCTAACACAAAGAGCAGGAAACTTTCTCGTTTCCCGTGAAGAGGAACCTGACTTTCAGTGGGATGATGTAAAAGGAAAATCCATTATTGGAGGCCGCCTTGGCGGTATGCCCGAACTTGTTTTGGAATACATTTTGCGGGAAAACGGCATCATGCCAAATGAAGATATGGAAATCATCAATAATATTGACTTTTCTTCCACTGCCGGTGCATTTACTGGTGATTTAGGCGATTATACTGTAGAATTTGAGCCTACTGCCACCACTTTGGAACAGAACGGTGCAGGACATATTGTTGCCTCCTTAGGCGAAGCTAGTGGCTATCTACCCTACACCGTTTATATGGCAAACGATATCTATTTAAAAGAACACCCTGATGTACTGGAGGCTTTTACCCGTGCTATTTACAGAGCACAGCGGTGGACAGCAGAACATACGCCTGAGGAAATTGCCAAAGTCATACTGCCCCAGTTTCCCGATTCCGACTTGGAAACACTGACCACCATTATCACACGTTACCAAAAACAGGATACTTGGAAAAAAGACCCTTTATTCTCTGAAGAAGGCTTTACACTGATTCAGGATATTATGGAGCAAGGTGGCGAACTGGAAAGCCGTGTACCCTTCTCCGATTTTGTCATCAATAATTTTGCAGAAAGTGCAGTTGCAGAGTAAGATAAAAAGGCACGGGATTTCCCGTGCCTTGAGGGTGACGACAAAGTCGCCCCCTTCGTCAAAGCCTCATTTCATTCAAGGCTTTGACGAGCAGAAGAATAAAGCAGAAGTTCCAATGGCAAAAAAAGCCTTGAAACTTCTGCTTTTCCTCATGGAAAGTGAATTCCCACTGCGGATTCCATTTGGGAAACCCTTCGTTTCCCAAACCCTTCCGCATTTTCGAAAAAGGATAGAAACTACTTTTTCAACAGTCTGAAGGCACGGGATTTCCCGTGCCTTCCTTGATTTTCTATTTCCTTTCTTATAGAAGCGAAACGCCTGCAGCTTCACATACCGAAATAGTTTCTTTATCCCAAATAGAGGATTGTACTTCGCCGATATGGGCTTTACCCAGCATAAGCATACAAAGACGAGACTGCCCAATACCGCCGCCAATGGTACAAGGCAATTTGCCTTCTAGGAGCATTTTATGGTAGGTCAATATACGGCGATCATCGCAGTCTGCTTTTGTCAGCTGCTTGTCCAATGTTTCCGCATCCACACGAATGCCCATGGAAGAAAGTTCTATAGCATTACCCAAAACAGGATTATAGAACAACAAGTCCCCATTAAGCTGCCAGTCATCGTAGTCTGGAGAACGGGTATCGTGTGGTTCTCCAGAGCGGAGCTTGTCACCAATCTGCATAATAAACACTGTCTGAAATTCCTTTGTAATTTCATTTTCCCGCTCTTTTGGTGTCAAATCAGGATATTTGTCTTCCAACTCCTGAGAAGTGATAAATGTCACTTCACGGCATAATTCCGTTTGGATTCTGGGATATTTTTTCTTTATCGCTTCCAATGTGTCGCAAATACACAGTACAATACCTTGTACCGTAAATTTCAATTCCTGCACATTGCGTTTTTCTGGTGTAATCACTTTCTCCCAATCCCACTGGTCTACATAAATAGAATGTAAGTTATCCAGTGTTTCGTCTCGGCGAATGGCGTTCATATTGGTATACAACCCTTTGCCGGGACGGAAATCATAACGATACAGTGCCATTCTTTTCCACTTTGCCAATGAATGCACTACTTCTGCCGTCACACCTGCTGCCGGCACTTCAAAGCTAACAGGACGTTCCACACCACTCAAATTGTCATTCAAACCCGTTGCCGGGTCTACAAACAAAGGTGCTGAAACCCGTTTCAGGTTCAATGTTTGGGACAGATGTTCCTCAAAACATTTGTGAATCAACCCAATAGCATTTTGTGTTTCATATAATGTCAATACGGACTGATAGCCCTCAGGAATATACGTTTTACTCATATATATACTTCCCCTCCTTCTCGAATAAAAAACCATAGGGAAGCACGGAAAAAGGAACAGCTTAGTCTACAGAAATTTTTAAACGGAAAAACATTTTTTTCGCTTAAAAATTTCATAAGACCGCTGAAAGTTTTATACGGTGTTTCCCTCGCATATAAGCATAACATAAACAAGTAAATTGTCAAGAGTGGGAAAGGAGAAAGGAAAATTCTTGTTTTATCCAAACAACGCCATGGTAAACATGGAAAACTGGATTACATTACAAAAAGACTTATGCTATGAAAACTTCGTTGCAGCGATTATGCAGCATTACAGCGGTTTTATTGGAGAAATATCTTTTATGTTTTCTTAAAGGTTTCTTAAACAAAATCTTATCGCTTGTCAAAAGAATCATGCACCAATATAATGAAATCATAGATATCCTGTTTCTTGCAGAAAGGAGAAAAAACATGAAAAAACACTTTATTTCTTGTCTTTGTATGAGCACGCTTTTAGCAGGACTGCTGCTTTCCGGCTGCGGTCAGAAAGAAAACATTGCTGAAAAAAGCAGTCTGGCACAACAGCTTTATGCAGCCAAAACAGAATATATTGGCAGTGTCCCCGATGTGGGGGAAATTTTAGACCTGTTATCTTTGCCAAAAGGTATGGAAAGAAACGAAAACGGCATGGAACTGCAAACAGACAAAGAACCCTATGGTTTGAAACTACACCTTACATGGCGTGGTACAGAAGAAAAAAATGGCTATGAAAATGCCGTAAAAGCTTTGGAACGCAATGCTTATATCGTTCTTTCTCTTGTGGAAAATGCAGGCTATTTGGAATACGAAATTCATTCTTCTGAAACAACAAATACAAATATTCTACATTTTGATGCAGATACAGCAAAAGCTTATTATGGTACAACCACATTTTCCGATTTATCAAAAGATGAAAAAACATTTTCCAATTTTGTAGAAGAATCGGAAAAACTGTTTTCCCCTTCCTAAAAGGCAGGTTGCCCTGTCTTTTTTTTGTTCTATTCCTTTTTTCTTTTCCATATATTGCATTGTATGGATACAGTTTTGATAGGAGGAGAACAATATGGGAAAATTTGATATTTACAACGATATTGCAGAACGTACAGGAGGCGACATTTATATTGGTGTGGTAGGCCCTGTTCGTACAGGGAAATCCACTTTTATCAAACGGTTTATGGATCTTCTGGTATTGCCCAACATCGAAAACGCTTACACAAGAGAACGTGCCAAAGATGAGTTGCCCCAGTCTGCATCTGGAAAAAACATCATGACTACGGAACCGAAATTTGTTCCAAATGAGGCAGTCGAAGTTTCCTTAGATGAATGTACCAATTTTCGTGTACGCATGATTGACTGCGTTGGCTATCTCGTTCCTGATGCTGAAGGACACATGGACGGAGAAATGCCTCGTATGGTACATACCCCTTGGTCTGATGACCCAATGCCCTTTACGGCAGCTGCAGAGATGGGAACAAAGAAAGTGATTACAGACCATTCCACCATTGGCATTGTGGTCACAACAGACGGCAGTGTAACGGAAATTCCCAAAGAAAACTATTTGGAAGCGGAAGAACGTGTCATTTCGGAATTACAGGAGATGGGTAAGCCTTTTGTGGTTCTGTTGAATACGGCTCAACCTTACAATGAAGATACCACCGCACTGCAAAAGGAAATGGAAGAAAAATACAATGTGCCTGTACTACCTGTAAATGCGGCACAGTTAAAATCCGAGGATATTCGGAAAATTCTGGAAAAAATTCTCTATCAATTTCCATTGAAAGAACTGCGGTTTTACTATCCTGAATGGGTGGAAACATTGGAAAATGACCACTGGCTCAAACAGGATATGATTGCATCTTTAAAAAAAGTTATGGAAAAAACAGAAAAGCTAGAAGATATTGCAGGTGCTGTAGGTGAAATCAGCGAAAGCGAATATGTCAAAAAAGCATATACTGACCACGTTGCACCAGGAGAAGGTGCAGCAGACATTGCCCTTTCCTTTGCAGATGGTCTGTTCTACCAAGTACTCAGCGAAACCGTTGACTTGCCCATTGAAAATGACTATTCTCTCATCGAAACCATCAAAATGCTGTCTGCTCTGAAAAAAGAATATGATAAGATTTCCGGTGCATTACAAGATGTAAAAAGAAAGGGTTATGGTGTGGTTACACCTGCTTTTTCGGAAATCACTTTGGAAAAACCAGAGGTATTCAAGCAAGGCAGTCGCTATGGCATCAAGCTTCGTGCCAAAGGAGAATCTATTCATCTGATCAAAGCCGATGTAGAAACAGAAGTATCTCCAATTATTGGTAACGAAGAACAATCCCATGAATTTATTGACAACCTAATTGCCGACTATGAAGACGAACCAGAAAAAATCTGGGATTTGAATATTTTCGGACGCACCCTCAGTTCTATGGTCAATGATGGAATGCAAAATAAAATTTATCGTATGCCAGAAGATGCCCAAATGAAATTACAGGAAACCCTGCAAAAAATCGTTAACGAAGGTAGTGGTGGCTTAATCTGTATTATCCTGTAAAAACCAATTCGGTTTAAAGCAAAAAGCAGATGAAGTAGTTCCTTCGTCAAAGCCTCATTTCATGCAAGGCTTTGACGATCAGACAGAATCAAAACCACCCGTTAAACGGGTGGTTTGACCAGACCCTATAAGGGTCTTTCT
>JAHHTX010000027.1 GCA_020024255.1 Anaerotignum sp. | reverse complement strand
AACACAACATACTGATAATAAAAGTGATTTGTATTTTTTAATATTCATAGAAATCCTACTTTAGTTTTTTGAAGATGTCGATAGATTTTTTGTTATCCGTATACCAGAAAATCGGGGAAAGGCAAGAAAAACATATTTAAAAAATAGGGATTATGGGGTTTTTTGTTTACGAACAGAAAGTTTTATGTGATTTTCTGATTAAACTATAGGATAATTGTCAGAGATACCTTTTCTTTTTTGTGGGAAAATGGTATAATAAGCACAATGTGAAATGATGATGAAATTGTAATGAAAATAAAAGAAAGAAGGGGATCATCATAAATCTACGGATTGATACCCATACCCATACAATCGCCAGCGGGCATGCTTACAGTACTGTAGATGAAAATGCAAAATGGGCAGCAAAAAAGGGTTTTACTGCCATTGCCATGACAGACCATGCACCCGGTATGCCTCATACGACAGGACATGCTTTTTTCGCTAATCTTCATGTTATTCCCCATGAGCTGTATGGTGTTCGACTGTTTCATGGTATAGAACTGAATATTATGGATTTTGACGGTACAGTGGATATGGATAACAAGGTGCTGTCCCATTTGGATATTGCCATTGCAAGCCTGCACCTGAATTGTATCAAGGCAGGCAGCAAGGTGGAAAATACAAGGGCGTGTATCAAAGCCATGGAAAATCCTTTCGTTGATATTTTGGGACATCCCGGAAACCCCCAGTATGAGATGGATTTACCGGAATTGGTACGACAGGCAAAGGAAACAAAAACTGTTCTGGAAGTAAACAATGCTTCCCTTGTTCCCGGTGGATTCCGTAACGGCAGTGATATTTATATGGAGCAGATTTTGCGGCTTTGTATGGATTTGGAAGTACCTGTTGTGGTGGGCAGTGATGCACATTTTTACACCAGTATTGGGGATTTTACATATGCAGAAAAACTCTTGGAAAAAGTGAGATTTCCTGAAGAACTTGTACTAAGTACAGATCCGGAAAAGCTGCTGACAGGATTAAAACGGAATAAATTCGGAATTATGCAAGAAAAAACTTTACTTTAATGCTTTAAAATGTTACGATAGAGTTAATAAAATTGAGAGGTGACATTTGACGATGAACAAAAAAATTAAAAGCGAACTGACAGACAGACTTTTTCAATGTATTCTTACTTTAGAAACCATCGATGAGTGTTACCAGCTTTTTGAGGATTTGTGTACAGTCAATGAAATTCAAGCCATTACACAGCGAATGGAAGTTGCAATCATGTTAGATGAAAAACGTACATATGTGGAAATCGCAGAAAAAACGGGTGCATCAACAGCCACCATCAGCCGTGTCAACCGTTGCCTGCACTATGGCAGTGATGGATACCGCCTTGTTATTGACCGTATAAAAAAGCAAAACAACTAAGTAAGAATCAGACAATATAAGTAAGATAATGAGGAAGTCGGCATATTGGGATATGCCGCTTTCTTTTCTTTGGAAAACGAAACAGATAGGAGATATAGATGATGATAGGATTTGAACAACTGAATACCATGCAGCAAAAAGCAGTATTGCAGCAGGAAGGCCCTGTTTTGGTTTTGGCTGGGGCAGGCAGCGGAAAAACAGGCGCACTGACCGTAAGAATTGCGCACCTTCTGGAAACAGGTGTAAAACCTTGGAATATCCTTGCCATTACCTTTACCAATAAAGCGGCAAAGGAAATGCGGGAAAGAGTAGATGCACTGGCAGGCAGTGCGGCAGCAGATATTTGGATTAGCACATTCCACTCTACCTGTGTGCGTATTCTAAGAAGGGAAATACATCATTTAGACTATGATAATCAATTTTCCATCTATGATGCAGATGATCAGGAAAAGATAATGAAGGAAGTATTCAAGCAGCTGAATTACAGTCCTGTTGATAAATCTTTTTCTTCTCGTGCAGCTATGGCAGCAATCAGCAAGCAGAAGGAAGAAATGGTAAGTTGGGAGGAATATGCAAAGTCTATTGATCTTGCTGATATTCGTATGATGAAAACAGCCAAAGTCTATCAGCTCTATCAGAAAATGCTGAAAGAAAATAATGCCTTGGATTTTGATGATTTGATTTATAAAACGGTACTGCTTTTCCGTAACCATCCAGAGGTTTTGGAAAAATATCAGGAACGTTTCCGCTATATTATGGTGGACGAATATCAAGATACCAATACTTCCCAGTATGAATTGGTACATCAATTGGCATCCAAATATCAGAACCTTTGCGTGGTAGGGGACGATGACCAGAGTATTTACGGTTGGCGTGGTGCAAATATCCAAAATATTCTGGATTTTGAAAAAGACTTCCCCAATACAACTGTGATCAAATTAGAACAAAATTACCGTTCCACCAAAAAAATATTGGAAGCTGCCAATGCGGTTATTCACCACAACAACAATCGAAAGGAGAAAAGTCTTTGGACAGAAAACGAAGGCGGCAGTATTCTCCATGTTTATAAAGCAGATAACGAATATGATGAATCCCGTTATGTTGTAGAGCAGATTGAGAAAATGCAAAACGAAGGCAAAAGTTTGAACAGTTTTGCTGTACTTTACCGCACCAATGCCCAATCCCGTGCAGTAGAAGACCAACTGGTACGGAAAGGAATTCCTTATCGTTTGTTTGGTGGTGTACGTTTCTATGAGAGAAAAGAAGTGCGGGATATTTTATCCTATTTGAAAGTATTGGCGAATCCTGCCGATACGGTTGCTCTTCGTCGTATCATTAACGTGCCTCGTCGTGGTATCGGAGAAACCTCTTTGGAACGGGTATCTCACTTTGCTGTAACTCACGGACTGAGTTTTTATGGTGCACTGGAACATTTGGATGAAATTCCTGAATTAAAGACAAGAGCAAAGAAATTTCAGGAATTTTATGATTTGTTTGAGGGACTTCGTGCGGATAGCCATAATATGGGCCTTTCCGAATTGATGGATGCAGTCATTAAAAGAACCGGATATATGCAGCAGCTTTTGTCCGAAGGTACAGATGAAGCCCTTACCAGAATTGGAAATCTGGATGAATTTGTCAACAAAGCGGCAGAATATGAAAAGCAGAACCCTGAAGGAACTTTGGAAGAATTTTTGGAAGAAGTTGCTTTGGTTGCGGATATTGATAGTTACAACGAAGGAGATGAATCCGTTGTCTTAATGACACTTCACAGTGCAAAAGGATTGGAATTTCCTTATGTGTTTATGATTGGTATGGAGGAGGGAATTTTTCCCGGTTTCCGTGCGGTCATGTATGGCGGGGAAAAGGAAATTGAAGAAGAACGCCGTCTTTGCTATGTAGGCATTACCAGAGCAAGAGAGGAACTCTTTATGTCCCATGCAAAAAGTCGTCTGCAACACGGCTTGACACAGTACAATCCGCCTTCCCGTTTCCTCAAAGAAATTCCGCAGGATTTGATGGATATGCCTACTCGTGAAGTTTCAGAAATGGCAAAAAAATATGCCATGAGAAACAACATGAAGGTTGGCCCTATCACCACAAGAAGCAAAACAAGCCCTTTTGCCAATCCACAGTCGAAAACCATACCTGCACCAAAAGATTTTGTTCTGGATTATCAGGTGGGTGATAAAGTGCGTGCACCGAAATACGGTATTGGCACAGTAAAATCAATCCAAAACGGTGGTGCGGATTTTGAAGTGGAAGTATCCTTCGCTGAAAAAGGGACAAAGAAATTTATGGCAAAACTCTCAAAATTGATTAAAGTCAATCCATGACAAACAGGAGCGATGAGAATATGGAAAGAATGCAGGAATTAGTCCGAAAGCTCAATGAAGCAGCAGAAGCATACTATCAAAAGGACAAGGAAATCATGTCCAATTTGGAATATGATGCACTCTATGATGAATTGGTAAAAGCAGAAAAAGAAACAGGTATTGTACTTTCTAACAGCCCAACCCAAAGAGTCGGGTACACGGTGCTCAGTAATCTGGAAAAAATACGTCATGATGCGCCCATTCTTTCTTTGGATAAAACAAAAGATCCGGAAAAGCTGAAGACTTTTCTTGGAGATAAGAAGGGTATTTTGTCTTGGAAACTTGATGGGCTGACCATTGTTTTGAAATATAAAAATGGCGAATTGGAACAGGCAATAACCAGAGGAAATGGTGAAATCGGTGAGGACGTCACCCATACGGCTCGTGTCTTTGCCAATTTGCCTGTAAAAATTGCTTTTCATGGGGAGTTGATTCTTCGGGGAGAAGGGGTTATTTCCTATTCAGAATTTCAGCGGATTAACCACACATTGGAAGAGGGGGAAAACTACAAAAATCCCCGTAATCTTTGCAGTGGTACGGTACGGCAGCTAAACAGCGAAATTGCCGCCAAAAGGAATGTCCTATTCTATGCCTTTACTTTGGTTAGCGCAGAGGGCAAAATCCTTTCGGATAGCAAAAGCGAAAATATGCAATGGCTGCGTGACCTTGGTTTTACGGTAGTGGAGTATAAAGAGGTCGTAGCAGAGAATATTTTGGAAGAAGTGGAATATTTCCGAAGGCATATTGAAAGCAATGATATTGCATCAGATGGATTGGTACTGACCTTTGACAGCGTTTCATACAGTATGAGTCTAGGGAGAACGGCGAAGTTTCCCAAGGATTCTATTGCTTTCAAATGGGCAGATGAAACAGCAGAAACCACTCTTCGTGAAATAGAATGGAACACCTCGAGGACAGGATTGATGAATCCCATTGCTGTCTTTGACCCTGTGGAACTGGAAGGTTCTACCGTAAGCCGTGCCAGTGTCCATAATGTGAGTATTTTAGAAGAATTACGGCTTGGCATTGGAGATACCCTGCGTGTCTATAAAGCAAATATGATTATTCCCCAAATAGCGGAAAATTTGACAAAGTCTGGCACAGCAGAAATTCCAAAACAGTGTTTTGTCTGCGGTGGAGAAACGGAGGTGCGTACATTGCGTGACGGCAAGGCATTGTACTGTACCAATCCAAGCTGTCAGGCACAGAGAGTGCGTACCCTTAGCCATTTTGCCTCCCGTGATGCCATGAATATTGAAGGCTTGTCCGAAGAAACACTGAAAAAATTTCTGGAAAGAGGCATTGTATCCCATTATCCCGACTTGTTCTGTCTGGATCAAAAGCAGGACGAAATACAGAGTATGGAGGGCTTTGGGGAAAAATCCTACAATAATCTCATTGCATCGATAGAAAAGGCAAAACATACAGCCTTAGCCAACTTCATTTATGCCCTTGGGATTAACCATGTTGGGCTGCGGAATGCAAAGCTTCTTTGCAAAGCCTATGGTGAGGATTTGGAAAAAATCAAATCGGCTTCTACAGAAGAACTCATGGAAATTGAAGGCTTTGGCGAGATTATTGCCCGTAGCATTTCCCATTATTTCCAAGACGAAGAGCATTTACAACTGCTGGATAAGGTATTACCTTTTTTGCATTTCAAAAAAGAAGCTGCAACGGATGCAGAAGATTCGCCTTTGCAGGGATTGACATTTGTTGTGACTGGAGATTTGATGCACTATGCCAACCGTAAAGAATTGACGGCATACATTGAATCTAAAGGTGGTAAAGTTACAGGTAGTGTGACGAAAAAAACGGATTATCTTATCAATAACGATATAGCGTCCGGTTCATCTAAAAATAAAAAGGCAAAGGAATTGGGTATTCCCATTTTGCAGGAAGAAGCCTTTATTGAAAAATTTCATCAGGAAAAAGGATAAAAACCCCCTTTCTATAAAGACAATGTCTTTTTTTGTTCTTTGTTATGAGAAATACCCTTCTTTGAAATCTCAAAGAAGGGTATTTACATATGCCTGTTTATACAAAAGGCTGCAAAAGTGTTTTTATCTCTCCAAGAACCAGATTGTAGAGAATTTCATAACCGGCATTACTCAAATGTATACCATCAAATTGGAAACAGGTTTCATCGCCTGTTTCTTTTTTTATGCTTTGAAAAGCAGAGAAGAGGTCAATACAGGGCAGGCCATATTCTTCTGCCAGTTTTTTTACCACATCACTGTATAAAACAAGGCGGTCGTTGGTGGTATAGGGATAGAAGTCTGTATCCACTACAGGTGGCGGTGTTAAGAGAACAGGCAAAGGATGATTGCCGAATGAATGCTCAATTTTGCAGGAGCAGATTTCTTTTATCATATATCGCATATTTTTTTCATAAATAGAAGGTGAGCAATATTGTCCTTCATTTAAGGCACTGTCATTAGAACCAAAGAGAATAAAGACAATCTGTGGCTTGTGGCATAGCACACTCATGGGCAGGCGGTCTACAGCGTCCCTTGTCGTATGCCCATTGACGCCACTATTTATAACATTCCATTGGATATGGGGATATAGATGTGGCAGGTCTTGAGAAAGACGAAAGGGAAAGGCAATTTCCTCCAATACACCATAACCATAGGTTAAGCTGTCCCCAAAGCAGACGATGGTAAAAATTTCGTTCATAAACATACACTCCTTTTGCCGTTTTTTACAGGAAATATCCATTTTTTATTGTATGGGGAAGGAAAAAGAAAGTCAATGGCGGAAAAGGAAAGATTTTGCCAAAGAAAAAAGGAATTTTTGCATCATATCCCTTCCGGTAGGGGAATATATTGGAAAAAGGAGGTGGACAAGGTATGGATGCAATAAGAAAATGTTTGGCAGAGGACATCAGTAGAGATGTTTTTGCAAATAAGCATATTGTGCCAACAGAAATACAGGAACTGCGGCTGCGAAAAGAACAGCCTTTATGGATACGAATGGAAAACAACAGCGGATTCCTCCACACAGACGGTACAGTGGGGACAAGCTCCAAGAGATGCAGAGTGGTAACAGCACAAGAAATGAAGGCAACCATATCGAAACTCAGCGCATACTCTCTCTATGCTTTTGAGGAGGAACTAAGGCAGGGATTTCTGACTATCGAAGGCGGTCATCGAGTAGGGTTTTGTGGCAAGGTCGTTTGGGGAAAGGACGGGATTCGCACCCTTTCTCAAATCAGTTCACTGAATATTCGTACTGCAAGAGAAATTCGTGGCTGCGCAGATAAAATCCTGCCCTTTTTGACGGAACAAGGGAAATTTTTGCCTACGGTCATTGTTTCGCCACCAGGCTGTGGCAAAACGACAATTTTACGGGAAATCATCCGAAACATTAGCTCCGGCTGCTGTGGCAGATTGTTTACTGTGGGTGTAGCCGATGAACGAGGGGAAATCAGCGGAATGCGAAACGGTGTTCCCCAACTGGATTTAGGTTTTTGCACTGATGTGATATACGGTTGTCCTAAGGGCGAGGGAATGGAAATGCTTTTGCGGAGTATGGCACCAGATGTTATTGCTGCAGATGAACTTGGCGGCATAGGTGAATATACGGCGGTGGAGAATATGGCATATGGCGGCGTAGGACTTCTTTGTACGGCTCATGGCGGCAGTATGGAGGATTTACGAAAAAGACCTTGTCTTTCTGCCATGATGGAACGGCATATGATGAAACGCTTTGTTTTCCTTTCCGCAGCAGAAGGCGCAGGGACAATCGAGAGCATTTCAGATGATGGGGGCAAGATACTTTACACACGAAAGAAGAAGGAGGAAAAGGACAATGGTATTTCGGATTATGGGCATTGTTATAATTGTGCTTTGTACCACACTGACAGGGGCATATTTCGCCCTGCGTGAGCGTTATCGCTTGCAGGATTTGCAGGAGTTGGAACGGGCGGTTCTTCTTTTGGAAAATCATATTTCCTATTTGGGGGAACCCCTTCCCGAAATTTTGGAAAGTATTAGCTATAAAATTTCCGGTATCGTAGGTATGATTTTGCAACAAACGGCCAAGGAAATGGAACAGCGACAGGAAGAAACAGCAGATGCCATTTGGGAGCGGGTTTGGCGGGCATATCTGCCAAAAACTTATTTCACAGGAGAGGATTTCAGGGCAGTTCTTTCCTTTGGACGAACTCTGGGATTTCTGGATAAGGCACAGCAAAAAGGTAGTACAGAGCTGTTTCTGCGGGAAATACGAGATGCGGAAAAAAGGCTTGACAGGCGGTTGGAAAAAAACGGAAAACTGTACTATGGCATCGGCGTATTGAGTGGGGTTCTTCTTGCCGTTGTACTGTTATAAGGAGGAGGGGACGAAGTATGGAAATCAGCATGATTTTCCGCATTGCAGCAGTGGGGATTCTGGTGGCTGTGTTAAATCAAATTCTCATTCGGGCAGGGCGAGAGGAAACAGCGATGATGACAACGCTCGCAGGACTGGTATTGGTGCTGTTTTGGGTTATTGAATATATTGACAGCCTGTTCCGCACCATTGAAACGCTGTTTCGGCTGTAGGAGGTGGAAAAAGATGATACAAATTGCAGCAATAGGACTTGTCGGGACTTTTCTTGCAGTACTGCTGAAAAAGGAAAATCCGCAGATTTGTATGCTTGTTTCTGTGATGACCGGAGTTTTAATCTTATTTCAAGTTCTTTCGCCGTTGGGGGAATTACTCCATATTTTGCAGGAAACAGCAGAAAAAGCAGGGGTCGCAGACGGTTATTTTACCATTATATTAAAAGTCATTGCCATTGCTTATTTGGCGCAGATGGGCGCACAGCTTTGTTTAGATGCAGGAGAAGGGGCAGTGGCGGCAAAAATTGAGCTGGCAGGGAAAATACTCATTATGGCAGTATCCGCACCTGTATTATTGCAGCTTTTGAATGTCATCATCAGTTTGGTATAGGGAGGTGTGTCATGCGAAAATGGTTGATTCTTCTCCTTCTCTTTCTTCTTTGCAGACCCCATGCCGCCTATGCTGCCGATCTTATGGAAGAACAAATGACTGATATTGGCATAGAAGATGTGGACAGGCAGACTAAAGGCTATTTGGAGGATACGAATTTTTCCCGATTAGTGGAAGATGTTTTGGCAGGGGAAATTTCCTTTTCTCTTTCTCATTGGCTAGATAAACTGAAGGATATGGCATTCGGGGAGTTGGCAGAACAACGGTCATTGCTGTTGCAGTTACTTTTGGTCGTGATACTGGCGGCAGTTCTGCGCAATGTCAGCCTGTCTTTCCATGGAAAAGAAGTAGGGGATATGGGGTTTTATGTGTGCTATTGCGTCTTGATTGCGGTGGTGCTTTCTGCTTTTTTCTCCATGACAGGTATGGTGACAGAACGGATACATATGTTAAGTTCGGCATTCACTGCCATGCTTCCTGTTTTTTTGGCTCTGGCAGTATCCTCTGGCAATTTGGCACAGACTACCTTTATGGGGTCTACCATGATGGGTGGCTGTGCGGCAATTTCCATTGTTATTGAAAAAATCGTGGTTCCTGTGGTTTTTTCGGCAGTATCCCTTGCTATGGTCAACTGCCTTTCCAAAAAGCCCATAACAGAAAGATTTGCGGAACTGTTGAAAAAAGGTGTGTCTTGGGGAATGAGAGGTTTAGCAGGGGGATTTATGCTATTACTTTCTTTGCAGAAAATTGGTGGTGGTGCAGTCAATGGGTTGGCGGTGAAAACAGCCAAAGCTGCCATCAATGCTGTACCCGTTATTGGGGATATTATGGGAAGTGCTGTAGATACAGCAGCGGCGGTTTCCGGCACGCTGCAAAGCGGCACACTAGCAGCTGCAATCATTTTTCTTCTTCTGCTCTGCCTGCCTATCCTCGTGAAACTAACGATTATGGCTGTTGTGTTTTATTTTACGGCAGCAGCAACGGAATCTATCTGTGAGGAAAGACTGGTACGGTGCATCAGTGCGGCAGGAGAATATACAGCATTGTTACTTGGTATTGTTTTTTTGGCAGAAGTCATGTTTTTGTTCTGTGCCGTTTTACTACTTGGTTCGCTATAGCAAAATAAGAGATTTTCTGCAGGAGGAAAAGGGGAATGACAGAAGCATTTACAGCATATATAAAAACTATAACAGCTTTGACACTGTTTTCCGCTTTGGCAGGACTGCTGATGCCGGAAGGAAAATTTCGGAAGTATTTGGAAATGGTTCTGGGAATTTTGGTGCTTTCGGCAGTTGTACAGCCGTTGCTGCGTTTGGGAACGTCAGAACCTATGGAAATACAGACAAAGGCGTTTTCCGTTTCTGCACTGCCAAAGAGGGATTATGCAAAAATGCAAGAAAAATGGGTGCATCGGGCATATACTGAGAAAATGGAGGAGGGGATACTTTCAGATTTACAAAGCAAATACAGCACAGTGAAATGGGTGCGTGTTAAGTGGGAGGAGGATACAGAAAAAGATACATATGGCAGCCCTACAGCCTTAACGATAGGTGGAAATGGGGTTACAGAGGAAATAAGAACATATGGGGCAGAGCGGTATCGTCTGCCTTTGTCCAACGTACAGATAGTTACAAAGGATGGTGAATGAACTATGCAGGAACATTTTTTTCGAGAGATTTTTCAGCCGGAAAACAAGGAAAAAAGAAAAAAAATCATGGCATTTTTTGCCCTTGGTGTCCTTCTTCTTTTATGCAGCAAAGGTATATGGGGGGGAAAACAGGAAATACCTCCGGAAGACGTGGCGACAGCAGAAATGCCAAAAGAAGCAAAAGAGAATGTGGAACAGAAAATGGAGCAGGTGCTTTCCAAAGTAGAAGGAGCAGGCGAAGTACGTGTAATGCTTACATACAGCACAACAAAGGAACAGGTGTTGGCAAGAGAAGAAAAAACAGAACGAAATAAGGGAGAGGGTGCAGAAAGCCTAAGCCGAGAGGATACTCTTGTTTTGGCAGAAAACAGCCAAGGAACACAGGAACCTGTAGTGCTGACGGAACAAGCACCTAAAGTGGAAGGTGTGGTGATTGTGGCAGAGGGTGGAGATGATGCTGTAGTGAACAGCAGACTCAACAGTGCTGCACAGGCACTTCTCAATGTGCCACCACACAAAATTGCAATTTTAAAAATGGAGCAGGGGGGAAAGAAAAATGTTTACCATTAAAAGAAATCAGGTTGTTGTGACTGCGCTTGCAGTAATGATTGCGGCAGCAGGCTATTTAAACTTTAAAGAAAGTCACAGTTCGGAAGGAACGCAGACTGCCATGCAGTTAACAGAAGAAGGAGATTCGGCAGCAATACTAGATGAAAATTACGCTGCTTTGCCTGACGATATGCCGGACAGTGACCTTGACCCCGTTACAGCAGAAGCATCTGCCACAAAAGGGGACGGTGCAGCGGTTTTTGCCAGCGCAGGTGCAGGGGGAGAAGATATTTCCAAGTATTTTGCAGAAGCAAAGTTAGATAGAGAACAATCCCGTGCAAAACAACAGGATATCCTCTCGGAAATGCTGAATAATCAGAATATCACTGCAGCACAGAAAGAAAAATGCAGTGACAATATGTTGGAAATGCAGGAACGTATTGAAAAGGAAACTGCAGCCGAAGCTATGATTAAAGCAAAAGGCTTTCCTGAAGCCTATGTCCGCATTGATGATGACACTGTAGATGTTGTGGTGGGCAAAGATCAACTTAGTGAAACAGAAGTTGCACAAATACAGGATATTGTTAATCGGAAAACAGGATATGAAGCAGAGAAAATCCGCATTTCCACATGGAAAAAAGGAAAATAAACAGTATTCCAGACAAGGATTCCAAATTTTTAAGCTGTGAAACTTTTTCTGTAAAAGATATGATGAAGGGTCTTCGATGATAAAATATTTTATCATAAGGAGACCTTTTACTATGGCAAGAGAAAAGAAACCTGTACACAGAGTACAAATAACAGAAGGAAAACACAGCATCATCTACCAGCCCATTTAAGAAATACGATATGTTCATCAAGTGAGAAATACTTTGAAGTATGTTCCAAATAAAGACAGAAAAGCATATTGTAAAGCAACATTTGAAACGACGAAAAAATGGACTGCTACGATTGGAAATCGGGTACAGGTTCATGGGTGGGCTGAGTATCATGTATGAGGGACGCTTACGGGAACAATAGAAGGTCAGAAAGGCGGGCAGAGTTCCAGCCCACTCTTGATATGCAATTTTGTAACTGTTATATATAAAGCAAAGGCGAAAAGCGAATTTTACCCAAGCCTTTCGCCTAATCATTATCATAAAATATTTCATTTTCAGACTTTTCTTCATAGTATTGTGTTCCCCAAGAAATGATTGTTTTTTTGCAGTACCTTGGTTCATTTGAAGCCATTTTTTACATAAAGATTTGTGTGTATGTATAGAATGAAATATAATGCGTAAAGGAGAAAGAAAAAATGTATTCGTTAAAAATTATTCATATCATTGGCGTGTTTTTTACATTGGTTATGGGAACACTTCTTCATTTTTTGTGGGAATGGTCTGGACGCAACAATATTGTAGCTGTTTTTAGTGCGGTTAATGAGAGCGTGTGGGAACATTTAAAGCTGCTCTTTGTTCCGTTCATTGTGTTCTCAATTATCGAATATTTTTTATATGGAAAATATTTCGATTGTTTTTTCACAGCAAAAGCACGTTCTGTATTACTGGGAATGCTGACTATTATGATTACTTTTTATACCTATACGGGATTTCTTGGAAAAAATTATCTCCTCTTGGATATTGGAACTTTTATATTAGGGGTTATTGTATCTTATCTTTATTCTTATCAATATTTACACGATTTCACCAATATGTGTTCTGTATATGCAGAAACAGTTGGACTTTTTACCATTATTGCATTGTCCATAGCTTTTGCGGTTTTTACCTTTCTTCCGCCCAAATTTGGGATTTTTCTTCCGCCAATGTCATAAATCTTTGTGTACATAAGATTGAATTTTCGCACAGTATCATCTGATTTATGTTATCTTTTGGCTCTATACGCAAGTTCTGTTAAACCATATCAACAGGCATAAGACTCTTTTACATCAGTTCTTCAAAAGTATTTTCATATTCTGCCGAAAAGATACTGTCCTTATTCCAGATAAATGTGAAGTCATGGTGAACCATGAAATCAGACAGAGGAATTTGCTTTAAAGTACCGTCTGCAAGTTCTTGTTCTACAGCAGCTTTGTATAAAAAAGATATTCCGCAGTCCTGACACAAAAGTGATACAATGGCATGAATATTTTCTACTTCAACAATGTGATCAAAGTCTAAAATAGACATATTTTTTAGTGCCAGTACTCTTGATAAAATGGCTCTTGTTCCTGAACCGGGTTCTCGTACCAAAAGGCGTTCGGAGGTGAGGTCTTTTAAACAACGAATGGATTTTGCAAAAGAGTGTTTCTTAGAGGCAACAGCGATATATTCTTCTGTTCTATAAACACGTGTGTGGTAGTTATCCTCTTTAAAATATCCTTCTACAATGGCAAAATCAATGTTTCCCTCATATAAATACGATAAAAGCGTTTGTGTATTGCCATAGCGGATATGAAAATCTGTATTTGGATGGGATTTGATCAACTGAGCGAGTTTGGGTACGATTGCATATTCGCCTATGGTCATGGTAACGCCAAAGGTCAGTACCTGTTTTCTTTGCAAACTTTCTTTCATGCGTTTTTTTATGGTGGTATCATCATTGCGCAATGTTTCCAATGCTGTGCGTAGAATTTCACCCGCAGGTGTCAGGGTCAGTTTTTTTCTTTCCCGAATAAATAATGGTGCTTCATATTTTTCCTCAAGATATTTTATATGTTGGGATACAGCTGGCTGAGTAAGATTTAATGCTTCAGCTGCATGTGTAAAATTCATATATTTACAAACAGACAAAAAAGTCTCCATCCGAAAATCAAGCATAAATACCTCCTAATATGATTTAATCCAATTATACAAAAATAAGTCAATCTCTTTATATCATAATGTATTTTTATCTTTATATCAATTATTATAATTTTACAAAATGTTATAACGGCACTATAGTATAGATTGAAACAAGGAGATGATACAGGGAGGTGCAGGCGATGTATGATATTGTGGGCAGTTAGATTAAAAAGGTTTTGCTATAACGCATTATGCACTGTTCTGAAAGATGAAACAGGGGAAACGTTTGCCAAGGCAGATATATAAACGCTGCAGGCAGAATTTTTTGACGGGAAAACAGAGCAAATGAAAATATTGGTGGTACTTATACAAAGAGATACGTCAGGTTGGTACAGCAGTCACAGATGGAAAGATTGCTGCAATCCATGCAGAACAATGTTAAGGAGAGGGTACAATGAATTTTATACAGAAAAACGGTAAAGGTATTTTATTATGTATTGCTTTGGCAATTCCTGCCAGCATACTGGGGAAATTGATTCCCATTATTGGAGGTCCGGTATTTGCAATAATTACAGGTATGATTATTGCACCTTTTGTCAAAAAACTGACTGCTTGTGAAGCAGGCATCAACTATACATCTAAAAAAATATTGCAGTATGCCGTTGTGCTATTGGGTTTTGGCATGAATTTGCATATTGTTATGGAAACAGGAAGACAATCTCTCCCAATTATTGTTTGTACCATCACTACTTCACTGATCATCTCTTATGTATTGCACCGTGCAATGCGTATGCCGGATAATATTTCAATACTGATTGGTGTTGGTTCTTCTATCTGTGGTGGTTCTGCAATCGCTGCAACTGCTCCGGTTATTGAAGCAGACGATGAAGAAGTTGCACAGTCAATTTCTGTTATTTTTCTATTCAATATATTGGCTGCGCTGATTTTTCCAACATTGGGTTCCATAATTGGATTTTCCACCAGTTCTAGTGAGGCTTTTGGTATTTTTGCGGGAACAGCCATAAACGATACTTCATCTGTTACCGCAGCTGCATCTACATGGGATAGTATGTATCAATTGGGTAGTCAAACTTTGGACAAGGCGGTTACCGTAAAGCTGACAAGAACGCTGGCGATTATTCCCATCACCTTATTTTTAGCGTTTATGCGTGCAAAAAAGGCAGAATCTACAGCGAGTGGACATATATCAATGAAAAAGGTATTTCCATTCTTTATTCTCTTTTTCATTGGTGCAAGTGTGATTACGACGGTTGCAACATCTTTAGGTGTCCCCAATACAGTATTTCTGCCATTGAAAGAACTGTCCAAATTCTTCATTGTAATGGCTATGGGGGCGATTGGGTTGCATACTGATGTAGTAAAACTGATAAAAAGCGGAGTGCGTCCGATTTTTCTTGGTTTATCCTGTTGGATTGGTATTACTGCAGTTTCTCTTATTATGCAGCACTTGATGCATCTTTGGTAAAATGGAAAGGCAAAAAAATGTTAACAGCAGATGTTTAGATTTGTTCTTTTGTGACTGCAAAAATCAGCCGCATAAACTATAAAAGCAGTCTGATTGGAGAAAAAGTTTTTATGTGTTCTCATTACCCCTTACTTTTGTTTTGAAATGATTCAGTGGGGTATTGATTGCAAAAAGAAAGTTTTCTGTATTTAAAACATTGTGGTTCGACTACCTTTTTTGGAAAAATGTGATATAATAATAATGAACAAGAGAAAACGAATCAATCTATTCGCGACCCTTGCAGAAAAAATATTCATATACATTCAGTAAAGGAGGAGCGTACAATGAAAGTACAAGTAATTTATTCAAGTCTTACCGGCTGTACAAAAAAAGTAGCAGACGCAATTTTCAATGGAATAGATGTGGAGCAGAAAACCATCCATGATTTGAAAGATGGTGTGCCTGCTTTAGATGGAGATATTATTCTTTTGGGATATTGGGGAATTTCAGGGAATCCTAATGATGAGATGAAGGAATTCCTGCAAACAGTCAAAGGTAAGGCTGTTGGAATTTTCTGCACACTGGGATACTATTCCGATAGTGCCCACGCACGTGAAACCGTTGAATCCGGACTGAATTTAGTCAAAGATAACAATGAAGTCATTGGTGCTTTTGTGTGCAATGGAGCCGTGGCGAAAAGTCAGGGCATAGACAGTAACCATATTCCCACTGAGCAAAAGGAGGTTCGCTGGGAAATCATAAAGGATCATCCTTCGGCTGCTGAGTGTGCACTGGCTGCTGAGCGATTTAATGAAAGAATTCAGTTATATACACGATGCAAAGAATTAAATCTTGACTTTGTTTCTATATTATAATCAAATTATTTTTATGAATGGTTTGTATAGAAGTTGCAGAAATGGCAATCAAATGATAATGGGAGAGCTATGGTATAAAGCTGTTTTTGTGTTTGGATAAGTTTATGTTATCACAGTGTATGTTATTCCCTTTTGACAATTAAATCGGGGACATTACGTTAATGTGACAGTTAGATAAACACTGGCATTAGTCATTTATGGTGTTGCTCCTGATATGGAAGATTAAGAACGAGATTATGCGATTTTGCTGCATTTATGCTATACATAAAAATGAACAAGTTAATCTATATTTCAAGCCATATCATAACGTAGCCTAAAGCTGTTAGCTTTGGGCTACGTCTGTTTGGAGCTGCTTTATCATAATAGATTTCTCGATTCTACTAGAAATAAATAAAATATTTTCAATATTTTCGTGAATGATAACAGGAGGTTTTTAGCACAAAATGAAGGTGAGAATAAATAATATTTAGCAGAATAGGCGAGAGCTTTGGCATACATAAGGATTGCTTATGCAGCAGAAGGGATAAGTTTTGCATATTATTTTGTTCATGTTTCTGTCATTAAGTATTGTGGCATTGTTTGCGTTCACATTATCAGAGATAAGCGGTAAATCGGCTGTGTTTGCTGTTCATCAAAGACAGATTCTGGAAAGGCAGAGCACATTGGACGTATATAAAAATTTTGATTTTACCATATTCTCCTATAGGATATTCCCTTTTTTTGTGGTACAATGAAATAAATATTGATTTGTATATTGTATTTTTGTACATCTTTGCATTATAAAGCAGGAAAGACAGAAGAAGAGGGGATTATGTTAAGAAGAAAAATGGCTGTTCTACTCCAGAAAATAAGATAAAGGTTTCACCAATCAAAGAGTAACGGAAAAAAGGGAATATTGAGGTATGGGTAACAGGAGGAAGGAAAATGTCGTATCGGATTTTGGTTGTGGACGATGAAAAACTAATCGTAAAGGGAATTCGATTTTCTTTGGAGCAGGATGACATGGAAGTGACACCTGCATATGATGGGGAAGAAGCACTGCAATATATTAAAGAAGGTTCCTTTGACCTTGTGGTGTTAGATGTAATGCTTCCCAAAATGGACGGCTTGGAGGTTTGCCAACAGGTGCGGGAATTTTCCCAGATTCCGATTATCATGGTTACGGCAAAAGGTGAGGATATGGATAAAATCATGGGTCTGGAATATGGTGCAGATGATTATATCACAAAGCCTTTTAATATTTTGGAGTTAAAAGCAAGAATTAAAGCAATTCTTCGCCGCAGTGTGAAGAAGGTGAATACAGATTCCAGAGGACGGGAAATACGAAAAGCAAGGGATCTGGAACTTGATTATGACAGTAGGAGAGTATTTGTCAGTGGCAAAGAAGTCAATTTGACAGCAAAGGAATTTGATCTTTTGGAACTTTTGATGGAAAACCCAGGTAAAGTATACAGCAGAGAAAAGCTGTTAGATACCGTTTGGGGCTATGATTATCCCGGTGATGTACGGACTGTAGATGTACACGTTCGTCGTCTGCGTGAAAAAATTGAGGAAAATCCCAGTGAACCGAAATATATTTTTACAAAATGGGGCGTAGGTTACTATTTTAATTAAAATGGAGGAAGTTCTGGGACTTTCTATTATTTATGCAGCTGTGATGATACACATGGCAGTATTGGGAACTGATTTTGTTCAGAAGATAGGCTGGCAAAGGTGAATATCATATACAGCCATCAAAAATAGGAAAACAAACGTAATGGGTGATGAACCATGAAAAGACCGGCACTTTGGATTCTAATTTTCATAATATGTGGATGTTATTGCAGACTGGGTATGTCAGAAATGATATGCTTGGTCTGTTTTATTTTACCCCTGATATTTGTGTCATATTTTATGATAAAAACAAAAAGGGGTTATTATGTATTTTTCCTTTTATTTACATTGATTGGATATGTTTCTGTCACACATCAAATACAGCCGACTTTTGTTGAGCAGGCGGAATCTTCTTTGGAAATAGCAGGGGAATATTTGGTGAAAGATACAGGCAAAACGAAAAAAGGATATGAAAAATTAACCTTGACAGGTACATATACAGACGAAAGGGGAAAAACGGAAAAGATAAACATATATGGGATACAAATGGACGAGGAAATTTTCTCTGTGGGAGATGTACTATCTATTACAGGTGAGGTGCTTCCTTTTGATACACCAACACAGCCCGGTGGGTATAATGAAAAGATGTATTTAACAACAAGAGGCTTTGATGGCAAGATGTTTTTACATGGTGCAAAGAAGGTGGGGGAAGTGCGGACACCTGCTGTTTTATTGGCACACACCAAGGAGCGGATATACACAGTTTTGAGAGAAATTCTTCCTGTAGAGGAAAGTGCCATTATGAAAGCCATGATAACAGGAGATCGTGATGACATTGAAGAAATGACAGAAGATATGTACCGCAAAGCAGGTATTACGCATATTCTTTGTGTTTCCGGTCTGCATATTTCTTTACTGGTGTTGTATGTGAAATGTTTTATAGAGAAAATCTGTAAAAGAAGTATCCGCACCACAGCCATCTTTACCATTATCAGCAGCTTGGGTATTTTACTTTTTATGGGATTTTCTCCGTCAACTGTGAGGGCTGTGGTTATGATATTGGTAGCCATGGCGGGAAAGGTGATATACCGCAGAACAGATTGGTTAAATAATATCGCTATTGCTGCCCTTGTTATTCTTTTGATACAGCCCTTATATCTCTGGGATGCAGGATTTCAGCTTTCCTTTCTTACCACTCTTGGCATTTATACAGGCAGCCGTCTAATGGGAGAGGCAGAAAGTAAGATGGGGAAACTTCTTCGCTATGCAGGAGTTTCATTCTTTGCTTCAATCTTTAGTTTTCCTGTGGCGGCATACCATTTCTTTTACATATCTCCAGCCGGTATTTTGGCAAATCCTTTGATCGTGCCTTTGAGTAGTTTGCTTTTGGGTTTTGGTATACTGGCGGCAGTTTTGGGGTTATTTTGTATGCCTGCGGCAGTATTTACGGCTGGCAGTGTCTATTTTATTTTGCAGATATACGAAAAGATATGTATGTTTCTGGGGAATCTTTCCTTTGGGTATATCCTTGTAGGAAAACCGTCTTTGGTGCAAGTGCTTTTGCTGTATGGATTGCTCTTTGGCATTTGCTTGTATAGACCCAAAAAGAAAGAGCGTTTTGCATTGTGTTTCTGTGCAGTACTGCTTTTGGGGACTATGGTAGGAAATAAAATAGGAAAGAGGGAAAATACAGTTGCCTTTTTGGACGTGGGACAGGGAGATTGTGCAGTCATAACCACAGCAGATAAGAAAGCCTTTGTCATAGATGGTGGTGGTATGCCACAGGTGGAGCTTGGGGACAATATAGGTGTTAGGGTATTAGAGCCATATCTGGAATCTTTGGGTATCGGCAGAGTGAATGGTGTATTCCTTTCCCATCCTGATTATGACCATATGACAGGTCTGTTGGAACTGATGAATGATATGCCTGTAGATGCTTTATATGTACCGGATTATCCACTGACAGCAGAGGATTGGGGAAATACTTTATTGGAAATCGTAGAAAAAAATAAAATTTCGTTATATACTGTTAAAATGGGTGATGAGGGTGGTACAGAAACAATAGGAAAATTCCGCTGTTTGTATCCTATGGAGAAAATGTATCTATCAACAGATACCAATGCCGCTTCCATGGTATTTACCTATACATATGGTGGCAAAACGATACTGTTTACAGGAGATTTGGAGAAAGAACAGGAAAACCTTCTGCTTCGCAGGAAAATGAATTTGGTCTGCGATATATTGAAGGTATCCCATCATGGTTCAAGTGGTGCATCTTCTGAGGAATTTTTGCAGACAATTCATGCTGATTATGGGATTATTTCTTGTGGCAGAAAGAATTTCTATGGTCATCCCCACAAAGAAACACAAAAAAGACTGGAAGATGCCGAAATGGAAGTCATTCGTACAGATGAAAAAGGAAGTATTTTTGTGACCATTACAGCATCAGGGCATATGGAAATAGAAGGTTATAGGGAGAGAAAACCGATTTATGAAAGAATTGAAGAAGCAATGGAAACAAGGGCAATTCCATAAATGTTATTTGTTTTACGGCTCGGAACCGTATTTAGTCAAAAATTATGAAGAAACGTTGGTAAATGCACTTTTGCCGGCAGGGACAGAAGGCATGAATTTTGAAGTTTTGGAAGGAAAACGTATCACAGCGGCAGCGATTATGGACGCAGTGGAAACATTGCCCTTTTTCCATGACAAAAGACTTGTTTTGGTGAGAAACAGTGGCTTTTTCTGCAAAGGTACAGCAAAAGATGAAGGAGAACATCTGCTGGACTTTATGGAAAATTTGCCTGAGAGTGCCTGCTTGGTATTCGTAGAAGAAAAAGCAGAAAAGAATATTCGTCTATATAAAGCAGTTGCAAAATATGGACAAGTAGTGGAGTTAAAGCCGCTGACGGAAAAAGAAATGATGGTATGGCTGAAGAAAAGCTGTGGGAAAGAAGGAGTTGTGTTGTCAGATGCCATAGCAATATATCTTCTTCGCACTACGGATAACCGCATGGATAATCTGGAGCGGGAGATTTCCAAGCTCATTGCATATAAAGAAGGGGCGGGGGAAATTACAAAAGAAGATGTAGATGCAGTCTGCTCCGTTTCTCTGGAGGCGAAGATATTCGATTTAGTGCGTGCTGTAGCAGATAGACAGGCGGAACGTGCTGTTTCTCTGTATCGCAGATTATTGCTGCAAAAGGAGTCGCCATACATGGTGCTTGCACTCATCACAAGGCAGTTTCGTCTGATTTTGGAAAGTGCCTTACTATCAAAAGAAGGATTGCCCAACGGAGAGATTGCCAAGCGACTGGAAATACGAGATTTTGCTGTTCGGGATTATTTAAAACAGAGCAAAGACTTTCGGAAAGAACAACTGGAAACAGCACTTATGGACTGTCTGCAAACGGATTTGGACATTAAGAGCGGAAAAATAGGGGAAGAATTGGCTGTAGAGATACTTCTGATTCGCTATAGTAATCGATAAAAGCGGGATTCTGATAGAATGTGACGAAAAAAGTGCTGTATTTTTTTGCTTAACCAGAAAAATTTTTTCATACGGCAGAGAAAAATGAAGAAATTCTTGACAATTTCTATAAGTAGTGGTATTATGTCTGTTTGCAATGATTCAGTTCATTGGGTATGGCAAAAAACATACAATAAATATGCGATGTATTAAGCAGAAATATGGATTTGGAGGGAACGATTTGACAGTTTATCAGGAATTACAGTTGAATCAAGCAGGTTCAAAAGCATTGATTAGACAAAGTGTCACACCACAGGAAAAAAGGAGACACAGCATAATTTATCTGTTTAAGATTGTACTGACATTGGCTTTCTGCGTGGGGTTTGTAACGGCGTTTGGGCTGTTGTTTGGGCAGGAAAATGGTACAGCAGGTGTGGTTGTGCTGTTGTTTTTATTGGCATTCCGTCAGGCGGATTTGGGGATTAAGGCATCTCATGGTGCAGGCGTTATGTTGTTAATCTATGCTATTTTGATTACAGGACCACGCATTGCCAATATGCTCCCTGTTGTGCCTGCATTTATTGTACATCTTTGTTCTATCTTTTTGCTGACACTTCTTAGCTGTCAACAGGTAAGAATGTGCAATCAGGCAACAATCGTTATGGCTTATCTGCTTTTATTTGGTTATGATGTTACGGGAAAAGCATATGCAATGCGTGTTGTGGGCATGACTTTGGGTGGTCTTTGGACTGCATGGCTGTTGTATAGATCACACAAGAACAAAACGTACAAAGAAGGATTTTTGGATTTATTCCGCCAATTCAGCATGGAAACAGAACGCTCCCGTTGGCAGGCAGGAATGGCTTTGACTGTGGCTTGTGCTGTACTGGCAGGTGAGCTTTTGCATCTGCCCCGTGTGATGTGGATTGGTTTTGCGGCTCTTTCTACAACGCAGATGGCAATGGAAGACAGAGTGAAAAAAGCAAAATTCCGTTTTATTGGCGTTTTGGTGGGTGCACCCCTTGTATTCCTTCTTATGCAGGTTTTGCCGGAAAATATGACCGGTTTTCTGGGTATTTTTGGTGGGCTTTGTATTGGTTTTTGTGCCCATTACGGCTGGCAGAGTATATTTAACTGTTTTGGTGCGGTATACATGGCTGTCGGCATATTGGGAAGTGCCCAAAGTGCCGCATTTTATCGTGTAGTGGATACGGGATTTGGTATTGTATTTGCACTGCTGTTTTATGGGGTTGTGGAAAAAATTCTGATGAAATTCGGTGAACCCAAATATTGTTCAGAAGGAGCAAAATCATAATGTAAACAGGGTAAAAGGTATTTTGCAGAAAATTTCTGTGGAATACCTTTTTTCTGTAAAAAAATTATTTTGGTTTTTTCAAAAAATTTCACATCATTTTTTGCAGAACAAGCTCTTTTCCTGATTTTTTGAAAGTATATTCAAATTTTTCCATAATTTGCTTGACTATATTTGTATGTTATAT
>JAHHTX010000026.1 GCA_020024255.1 Anaerotignum sp. | reverse complement strand
TGGGGTAGGAAACTTCATACAGTTTTGCGATTTCTTTCAAAGACCCAGATTTCAAAATGAAGTTCTTTAGAAAGGTGGTATCCTCCTGCTCTAACGCAAGGATCCATTGTGGGATTTTATCTATCTCCAATTTAATTCTCCTTTCATTTAAATTTTAATTATATTTAATATAACATAAATAAAATTAAAGTCAATAGGAAAGTTAAGATAATTATTAGGAGAATTAGTTGCACTACCAAAGTATTTATAGAAACTTTTGTCAGCGTTTATGCGACTCCATTGATTTTCCTTAGCTGTTTTCCATGTTAAGCCAAAAAGCAGGACGAACACAACATGTTTTTGCTGTTACTTGGTCAGCTGCCCCCTCAATATAGCCATCAAAATTAACACAGCTCAAAACGGTATAGAATGCACTTTCCTCTTCATCTTCTTCAGGGTAGCGTAACCACCATGTGCCATGATTACCATATTTATCGTTATCATCATCTATAAACCATGCACCCTGCATTCTTGCGTATTTCGTGGTTTTTGCAGCTCTTATCTCAAAATCCAAATATTCTTCTGCCTCATCAACACTTAACAAAAAAATATGGTCTTTTGTATCTTGAAAAGGTGTCTTTATATCGGTCATCATGATATGCCGTTGTTCCTCGTCTGTAAAAGCGGTAATCAGGAAGTCTTTATTTAGCCATTTTCTCAAAGAACAGTTTTCCCATGTTACATCTTCCAGTGTTGTGTTATAGGGCTTGCAGTCAATTAAAAATTTGCTAACACAAAGGATACGATGAAACTCTTGCTTCAACACAATCCATTCAAGTGGTGTTTTCTTCTCTTCATTTTGTAAATAGCTGCCTAAAATGATAGTATCAGTCGTTTTCTCCATGGCGTATTTTTGCTCCTTTTGATGATTACATATTTTGTTTATTTTATCATGTAGATGGGAAACTTTCTATCATTTCCCCATTTTTGTTTACAAAATGGTGGTGGGGCGGTTGTCTATATGTTTGTTTTCGGTTGCCACTTCTCTACCATATATGGCCCTTCTTTCAAGACACGAAAGCAACCTCCTCCCCATAAAAAATGAGGTACAGACATTCTGCCTATACCTCATTTCATAAATCCAATTATCCTATTTCCCCTCACTGCAAAGCAAAGTTTTGCAAAAAAGGTCAAGGGAAAAGCTCCCTTGCAGAGGAAGTGGGGAAGAAGTCCCCACAGTCTTTCCTTAGTTTTTAAAGCTGTGAATAGGTGCAGGAATTCTGCCGCCTCTTGCAATAAAGTCCTCACAGCTGTATTTGTTTACTGCCATAATGGGTGCATAACCCAAAAGACCACCAAATTCAACAGATTCGCCTACTCCTCTGCCGATAACGGGAATAATACGCACTGCTGTCGTTTTATTATTTACCATACCGATTGCTGCTTCATCTGCAATGATACCGGAAATCGTTGTGGCAGGTGTATCACCGGGTATAGCAATCATGTCCAGCCCAACAGAGCATACACAAGTCATGGCTTCCAGTTTTTCCAGTGTCAAAGCACCCTTTGCAGCTGCTTCAATCATACCATGGTCTTCGCTGACAGGAATGAATGCACCACTCAAACCACCAACATAAGAAGATGCCATAACGCCGCCTTTTTTTACATTATCATTGAGCAACGCAAGAGCTGCCGTTGTTCCGGGCGCACCGGGTTCAGCCAGACCCATCTCCTGAAAAATTTCCGCAATGCTGTCGCCCACAGCAGGTGTTGGCGCAAGGGATAAATCGATGATACCAAAAGGCACACCCAATCTTTTTGATGCTTCTCTTGCAATCATTTGTCCCACACGGGTAATCTTAAATGCAGTTTTCTTCACGGTTTCACAAAGTGTTTCAAAATCTGCACCTCTTACCTGTTCCAGTGCTTTCTTCACCACGCCGGGGCCACTTACCCCAACATTTATGGCACAATCTGCTTCCCCAACACCATGGAATGCACCTGCCATAAACGGATTATCTTCTACTGCATTACAAAATACAACGAGCTTTGCACAGCCAATACATTCCTTGTCTTTTGTTCCTTCTGCTGTCTTATGGATAATTTCACCCATTTCCTTTACAGCGTCCATATTGATACCATTTCTGGAAGTCCCAATATTTACGGAAGAACATACAAAGTCTGTCACAGCCATTGCTTCAGGAATAGAAGCAATCAGCTTTCTGTCGCTTTCTGTATAACCCTTCTGCACCAAAGCAGAGAAACCACCAATAAAGTTGACACCTACTGCCTTTGCCGCTCTATCCAATGTCTGTGCTATGCTGACATAGGAATCTGTTTTGCAGCCTGCTGCGGCAATCGCAATGGGTGTAACAGAAATACGTTTGTTCACAACAGGAACGCCGTATTCCTTAGCCAGTTCATCGCCGACCTTTACCAAGTCCTTTGCATATGTAGTAATTTTGTTATATACGTTTTCATTAAATTTATCAATATCGGAATCTGCACAATCCAGAAGGCTAATACCCATTGTAATGGTACGCACATCCAAATTTGCATCATCAATCATCTGGTTTGTTTCCAGAATTTCATTTCTTGCAATCATGGTAGAGCCTCCTTAATTAAATGCGATGTACTGCGTCAAAAATTTCTGTATGCTGAATTCTGATTTTCAGACCAAGCTCATCGCCCAGAACGGCAAGACCGTCTGATACATCATCAAAATTCTTTGTCATGTCGGTAATGTCAACCACCATAATCATGTCGAAATATCCGCCTACAATGGTCTGCGAAATATCCAGAATATTTACATTTGCGTCGGATAAAAATGTACAGACTTTTGCAATAATGCCGACTTTGTCATTCCCCAATACTGTAATCACTGCTTTTTTCATGTTGAAACCTCCTAACGTTCTCGTCAAATCAAAAATACGGCAAAGTCCATTCTGGCAAAATGGCATTCTGCACTTTCAAAATCACCCTCTGTATAAACAGAAAAACAAGGCATTTCTTACCTTGTTTGTGATTTATGACAATATTCTAACATCAATTTAGCAGAATATCCAGTATTATTTTCTACCTTTACTGAACAAAAATACAGTTTTCTATCTTTTTTTCGCCACTCTGCGAAAAACATTTGTTTTTGTCATACAATATAGAAAACCTCCACGGATTTTTCTGCTTCTCCTTGTAACAAATTCCAAGTTTCCCCAATTCTCTCTGCTTATTTTCTACCATTTTTATTTCTTTTTTGCACAAGCTTATTTTCTCTTGCCTTTCGCAAAGGCTGCTGTAATAACGGACGATACATAAGCCTTCTGCCCATACGCACACTTTCCATCAAAGAAATCGCTGTCACATGAATTTTCTTTTTCTCAAAGTCTACCCCTCTTTGTACGTCTGCAAAACCACGATAAGGCTCTACTTCCCTCCCCAAAGTAATGTGTGGGCTTAAACCTGTTTTCTCTCTTGCAAATCCCTGTTTTCCCAAGTTCCGCTCCAAACTTTGGAACAAACGGAATAAATCCTGATTTTTTTCCACACCTGCCCAAAGAATCCCTTCCTTTCCCCGTGGAAAAAATCCAATCTTATCCAAAGTAAGAAAAAACATTTGTTGATACTTCGTTGTCTCCATAATCGCCTGCTGGATATAAGGAATATCTTCAGGTGTCACTTCTCCCAAAAAATGTAAAGTCAAATGAAAATTTTCCTTAGGGGTATAATTCCCTTTTCGGCAAAGCTGTGCCGCCCTTCCCTGCACACCTTCCAAATGGTCTTTCACTTCTTCTTCCAATTCAATGGCAATAAACGTACGCAATCTCTTTTCTCCTTTCAAAAAAGGGCAGAACTCTTTCAACAAAAGCTGTTCTGCCCTCTGCTATTTCTTATTTTACAAGAGCCATAGCTCTTTCAACTACATGATCTACGGTAAAACCGAAATCTTTAAACAATTCAGCTGCCGGTGCAGATGCGCCAAAACCATCCATGCAGATAACATCTCCGTCCATGCCGACAAACTTGTGCCAACCAAAATCGCTTGCTGCTTCCACAGCCAGTCTTGCACGAACTGCCTTTGGCATTACGCTTTCTTTGTACGCTGCATCTTGCTCTGCAAACAGTTCCCAGCTTGGCATACTGATTACTCTTGCTTTTACGCCTTTTTCTGCCAGTACATCATATGCCTTGTAAATGAGTTCCACTTCAGAACCACTTGCCATAAGCAGAACATCAGGTGTTCCTTCACAGTCACGCAGAATATATGCACCCTTCAATGCACCTTTTCCTGTGCCTTCCAGTGCAGGCAAGTTCTGTCTGGAAAGAATCAAGCCGGTAGGTGTGCTTGTCTTGGTCAGTGCTATATACCAACCTGCTGCTGTTTCTCTTGTGTCGCAGGGACGGAATACCGTATAGTTAGGCAAACTACGCAGCATTGCCAGATGTTCAATAGGCTGATGGGTAGGGCCGTCTTCCCCAACACCAATACTATCATGCGTAAAGATACTGATAACAGGTAATCCCATCAGTGCTTCCATACGAAGTCCGGCTTTCATATAATCACTGAATACAAAGAATCCTGCGATATAAGGACGCAAACCGCCATGTACTGCAATACCGTTTGCCATAGCTGTCATGGCAAATTCACGAATACCAAAATGGACGTTAGAACCTGTAGGATTTTCCTTGCTGTAATATTCTCTGTCTTTCATCAAAGACTTGTTAGAAGGAGCCAAATCGGCAGAACCACCAAAGAGATTAGGTACAACCTTTGCCACTTTCTGCAATACCTTTTCGGAAGCTGCTCTTGTTGCAAGATCACCTTCGTTTTTCCAGAAGTCTTCATCATCTAGCAGTTCCTTGCCTGCCTCATTGCTGTGCCACAGTGCATATTCCTTTGCAAGCTCAGGATATTTTTCGCTGTATGCCGCAAACATTTCATGCCATGCTGCTTCTTTCTTCGCACCTTCTTCTGCCCAAGCTGCCATATGTGCCTTTACTTCTTCAGGAACAAAGAAAGGTTCTGTGTACTGCCAGCCCAGATTTTCTTTTGTCAACTGAATTTCTTCTTCACCCAAAGGTTCACCGTGGGCAGATGCCTTGCCCTGTTTGTTGGGAGAGCCATAACCAATTTCTGTACGAACCAGAATAATAGAAGGCTTATCTGTCTTTTTCGCTGCTTCAATGGCTTTTGCAATGGCGTCTACATCATTACCGTCTGCCACTTCTGCCGTATCCCAGTCATATGCTGCAAAACGTTTCAGTACGTCTTCTGTAAAAGCTGTATCTGTGCTGCCTTCAATGGTAATCTTGTTGCAATCATACAAAACAATCAATTTGGAAAGACCCATTGTGCCTGCCAAAGAAGCCGCTTCGGAAGCTACACCTTCTTGCAAACAACCGTCACCACATAACGCATATGTGTAATGGTCTACCACTTTGTATTCGGGTGTATTAAATTTTGCAGCCAAATGTTTTTCAGCCAGTGCCATACCAACTGCATTGGCAATACCCTGTCCCAAAGGACCTGTTGTCGTTTCTACACCCTTTGTGTGCAGATATTCAGGGTGTCCGGGTGTCAGGGAATTTCTCTGACGGAAATTCTGCAAATCGGAAATGGTCAAACCATAGCCAAAAACGTGCAGCATAGCATACAACAATCCGGAACCATGACCTGCGGACAGAATAAAACGATCTCTGTCGTCCCAGTTGGGGTTTGCAGGGTTTGCTTTCATTTCCTTTGCCCACAGTGCATATGCTGCCGGAGCTGCACCAAGGGGCAGACCGGGGTGACCACTTTTTGCCTTCTGGATAGCTTCTGCCGCCAGAAAACGTAGGGTATTGACAGTCAAATTATCAATATTCATAAAAATACCTCCATCATTAAAGAAGTGCTGTTTCCCTCCATGCTTGCATTTTCGGTTGACAGCACTTCCAATTACTCTGTTTTCGGAATCCGTTCTTATTTCTTAGGTACACTTTCCCAGTCTTTCAGGAAACGTTCAATACCAATATCAGTCAGAGGGTGTTTTGCCATCTGAATCAGTACGTTGTAGGGAATAGTTGCAATATGGCAACCTGCTCTTGCGGCATCAATGACATGGAGAGGATTGCGGATAGATGCTGCAATAATTTCTGTTTCAATACCGTGTATATCAAAAATGTCTACGATTTCTTCAATCAGTGCCATACCCACAGAACCGATGTCATCTACTCTGCCAAGGAAAGGACTTACATAAGTTGCACCGGCTCTTGCAGCCATCAGTGCCTGTGTTGCGGAGAAAATCAGTGTCACGTTTGTTTTTATGCCTTCTTTGGACAGAATCTTAACTGCTTTCAGACCTTCCAGTGTCATAGGAATTTTGATGACAATATTTTTGTGGATTTTTGTCAGTTCTCTTGCTTCCTTTACCATACCTTCATGATCCAAGCTGATGACTTCTGCACTGATCGGGCCGTCAACGATTGTTGTAATTTCTTTTACAACTTCAACGAAATCTCTGCCTTCTTTTGCAATAAGGGAAGGATTTGTGGTTACACCGCAAATAACGCCCAAATCATTTGCCTCTCTGATGTGGTCTACATTGGCTGTGTCGATAAACATTTTCATGATAAATTCTCCTCTTCTTTGTATATTCTCATTTTTCAGGAAAAGAGCTATTTCCCTGCACACAATATGCTATTCTAATTTTACTGCATAAAAAAAACAAAATCAATGTCTTTCTTACATTTTTCTCTTTTTTCTGCACAACGACCTGCAAATCCCATACATCTTCTGCTGTTGTCTCCTAAAACTATCATTTCCCAAAAACTGCTTTTCATGTAAAAACGCCCTGCAAAGGCGTATAAATTCCTAAAGAAAACATCTTTTTCTCCTATTTCCTTTTTCCAAACTTACCAAATCTTCAGCCGCTCCTCCTTGGGCATTTCATCAACACAGGAAGCAAATTCGCCATTTTTTTCTACTTTTCCCTGTTCCAAAATGTAGGTGTACTGTGTTCCCGACATAGTGGTTCCTGCAAACATAACGGTAAATGTATCTCCCACTTCTGCTGCAAAACGTTTTTTTCCTTTTCCCCTGCACACTTGTCCTTCACCATCAATGTCCCATTCTCTCTGCAAAGAAATTTCCTCAACTAATTTCCTGTTATGAAATACCTGTACTTCAGGCTCTCTCAAATAGTCTCTTTTCCCTTGCAAAGAATCAATAGGCAGAAAAACATTTACCTGAATATCATCAACAGAAAATTCAGTCTTACTTCCTTGATACAAAAAACTGTAGTTTGCAAATCCGTCTATCTGTGGATACAGCTCCCCACCTAATGACAGTTCATCTAAATACTGTACTTCTTCCAAGTTGCCCTTTTGCAGAAGCACTTTGCCTGTAATACTGCTGCAATAAGGAAACGTCTGTATCGCAGAAAAAACTTTTCCCATTTTTTCCTCTGCCAAAACAGAAATTGGTTCTTTTTCATCGCATGACAGCAAAAAGGTTACTTGCATTCCCTTTTCGTATTCTTTTGGCACAACCTCCGTCAATACGGTCACTGTCTTCTTTTTTTCATCTATACCCATAAGTTCCAAATGGCTTTCCAACAGTGGATTTTCCCCTTCCTCCAAAGCATGTCGGATACTGTTCAGAATATTGCTGATTTCAAAAGATAAGTGCTCTTGCAGGCTATTCTGTATTTGATTTCCCTTTTCTTCTATACGATATACAATGCGGGTTCCCTGCCAAAGGACAACGCCAAGCAAAATACAAAAAGAAACCATAATACAAACATAAAATTCCTTTTTTGTCACAAATTCTGTTTTATCTATTCTTATTTTCTCTTTTTTAAACGGTTCTGCATTCTTTTCTGCCATATACTTCGCCCCCCTCCGAAATCCTCTTGTTTGCTTTCATTTTACCAGTGACGTTTGTCACCATCAACCCTTTGTTTTTCATCACAACAAAAAATCCCGCAGAATACACATCTATCCGGCAGGGATTTTTTGACTTTATTCATGATAAAATTTTTACAACAGTTTACGCTTTACAAAATCCTTAATGCTATCTTTTTCGCAAACGTCCTGATGACGGATTTTTCTTGTTTCAATGCCCACAATAGGAGTCGGAATAGAAACACCGCTGACCCTTTCCAATTCCTTCATCAGTACAAAAGCGTCCTCTTTCTCATATTTATTATCCAAAGCTGTCATCACGTCTTTTGTAAATTTGTAAGGACTGGCTGTAGAAACAATGACCATAGGGTTTTTGCTGTCACTTTCCTTCTGATACTTCTTGTATGCTGCATAAGCCACTGCTGTGTGCGTATCCATCACATAGCCTGTTTTATCAAAGACCTCTTTAATGGCAGCAAAAGTTTCCGCTTCTGTTGCATATTCGCCGGAAATATTTTTGTCTGTGATTTCTGCCTGATATTTACCCTCTTTCTGTAAAGCCGCCATTTCTGCTTTGGTCTTGTCCTGACCACCCATATGACAAAGCAGGCGTTCCAGATTGCTAGAAATCAAAATATCCATGGAAGGAGATACCGTCACATGAAAAGTTCTGTTTTTATCATAAGTACCTGTGCGGAAGAAATCATACAGCACCTTATTATCATTAGATGCACAGACAAAGTGACCTGCGGGCAGACCCATCTGTGCCGCATACCAGCCTGCCAGAATATCACCAAAGTTTCCTGTAGGAACCGTAAAGTCCAGCTTGTCTCCCCATGCAATTTCTCCTTGTTTCACTGCCTGTATATATGCCCACCAGTAATATACCACCTGTGGTACCAGTCTGCCAATGTTGATGGAATTGGCAGAGGAGAAACGGTATCCTCTTGCAAGAAGTTCTTCTTCCAGTGCCTTATCTGTAAAAATCCCCTTTACGGCACTCTGTGCATCATCAAAATTTCCTTTGATGCCCACAACACAAGTATTGTCACCTTCCTGTGTTGTCATCTGTAATTTCTGTACAGGGCTGACCCCATCTTCAGGGAAAAACACCATAATGCGGATACCCGGTACATGAGCAAAACCTTCCAGTGCTGCTTTTCCCGTATCTCCAGAAGTTGCGGTTAAAATGACAATTTCTTCTTTCAGCCCTTGTCTTTTCGCTGCCGTTTTCATCAGGTGGGGCAGAATGGAAAGTGCCATATCTTTAAAGGCAAGTGTTCTGCCATGGAATAATTCCAGATATAAAGCGTCTCCTTTTTTCACCAAAGGTACAATTTCCTTTGTATCGAATTTTTCGTCATAGGCCTCTGCGATGCACGCTTTCAATTCTTCTTCCGTAAAATCCAAATATTGTTTCAGAACCTCGTAAGCCAATTCTTGATAATTCATTTTCATCAATTCATCAGGGGTTTTGTCCATTTTCGGAATTTCCATTGGAATATACAATCCGCCATCGGGACAAATACCTCGCAGTATTGCCTCAGAAGCCGATGCCGTGATATTTTTATCTCTTGTCCCTATATACATTGTCATGTCAAAATTCCGCCTTTCCCAAATTTAGAAATTATGTTAAAAAGATAGTTCCATTTTACCTTGTTTTTTCGATTTGTCAACAATATTTGTACAAATGTACTTTTTACAAGGACACCTATTCCCATTTCCAACTGACAGCATATTTGTTTTTCATCCGTCCTTTCTGGGTTTTTCCCCACCCCAAAGGATAACCGTCCACACAAACCAACGTCCAGCCAGCCTGACATTCTGCCGCTTCCAAGGTTTCTCCTTTCAAGTAACGAATAACCCGTTCGTCAGAAAGGGAAAGATCCAAGCAGTTTTTTACGTCCTCTTTGTGCAGCCCCATAGCAAAAGCCTGTGATGGTTCAAACCGTCCTTTTTTCAGTGTCCCTAAAAGCCAGCCACTCCGCAGCACACGCATTCCCTTTGTATCTGGTGCAAACTGCGGCAAAAGACAAAGGCTGTCCCCGTACAGCTGAAAAATGCCCTGTAAAGGGGTTTGCAGATTTTCTTTCTGAAATACCAAAAAACTTTCCATATCCTTCTCTGCAATCCCCTTTGCCAAAGGAACATCATCACTTTCTTCCCCCTCCGTTTTCTGCAAAAGTGCCAAAAAATGCCCTTCTCCCTGTATACAATGCGGATAAAGCCTTACACAATCCGTAAGCGGTGCAATACCTTCTTTAAAGCCTTCCGCTTTTTTTATGGGCAAAAGAGAAAATTCCTGATGCCTGTCCAAAAAATCCTGTATACTTCCTTCATTTTCCCGTTGGTCAAAGGTACAGGTAGAATACAAAATCATGCCGCCTTTTTTCAACATTCCGGCACAATGTGTTAAAATATCCGCCTGCTGTTCTCTGCAAAAAGTCAATAATTCTTCGTTCCAGCTTTTGACCATATCCGGTTCTTTTCGAAACATTCCTTCTCCTGAACAAGGGGCATCAATAAGGATTTTATCAAAGTAGGACGGGAAATGCTCTGCCAACTTTTTTGGCGGCTCACTCATGACAAAACCATTAGTCATACCGCATAGCTCCACATTTTTCAAAAGAGACTTTGCCCGCCCTGCACTAATGTCATTGGCAACCAATATCCCTGTTCCCTGCAATTTTGCCGCAATCTGTGTGGTTTTTCCTCCGGGTGCCGCACAAATGTCCAAAACTCTGTCCCCTTCTTCTATGGGCAATACTGCCGCAGGGGTCATCGCACTTGGTTCCTGTAAGTAATACAGCCCTGCATGATAATAGGGGTGTTTTGCAGGGCGTTCTCCTTCCGCATAATAAAACCCTGTCTCACACCAAGGAATCGGAGAAAGCGAAAATATGCCCTTTTCCTTTAAAGATGATGCAGATATTTTCAAGCTGTTTGTACGCAGTCCATAAAGCCGTTTTTGCCCAAAAGAATCCAAATACGCCTCATATTCTTTGCCCAAAAGTTCTTTCATTTTTTCCGTATATTGCAATGGTAGTTCCATATATATCCTCCATCTGTTTCTTTTTTCTGTCTTTTATTTGCTCTCATCATACACGAAAAAAAAATATCATACAAGAAATCAAGCAAAAAAACCTTTTTCTTTCTGATAATTTTTCATCTTTACAAATACTGACTTCTCATATAAGATAAATAACGTTATATATAATAATCCAATCACAACCCCAAGCAAAAGGATGTGTATTTTATGGGCAAACAAATTTGGAAACCAGGTACAGTGATTTATCCTGTTCCTGCGGTCATGGTATCCTGCGGAAACATGACAGAAAAAAATATCATTACCATTGCATGGACAGGAACAGTCAATACCAATCCGCCGATGACTTATATTTCCGTCAAACCGGAACGCCATTCCTATGAAATCATTAAAGAAACCGGCGAATTTGTCATCAATCTTGTGACAAAAAAGTTAGCATATGCCTGTGACTTTTGCGGTGTAAAGAGTGGAAAAGATGTAGACAAGTTTGCACATCTGCACCTCACTGCACTACAGGGTGAAAAGGTATCCGCCCCCATTATTGCAGAAAGCCCTGTGAATATCGAATGTAAGGTCAAGGAAATCATTCCCCTTGGCAGTCATCATATGTTCCTTGCGGAAGTGGTATCTGTCAGTGTCAGTGATGAATACTTTGACAAAACGGGTAAATTCCATTTTAATAAAAGCAACCCTATCTGCTATTCCCATGGCGGCTATTTCGCCTTAGGCGAGCAAGTCGGTTCATTTGGATATTCTGTAAAAAAGAAACAGGACGGTCATAAAAACAACCCGTCTCAACATAAAAAGCATAAAAAGAAGAAAAAATAAGAAAGGAGGAAAGTTCCATGCTGCAACTTACGGAAATCAATCTTTTTTCTGTAAACACAGAAGATGACGTTTGGAGTATCGAAGGAGAAATCACTTTTGAAGACGATATTGTATCCGCTTTTGAGGCGGAATATCTGCCGGAAGAAGATGAACTTTCAGAGCTTTCTCTGGAACTGGAATTAACAGATTTTGACAGAAATGCACTGAAAGAAATGTTACTGACTGCTATTGAGGAGTACGAAGAATAATCATGGTATAGAAAAAGCCCTCGAAAATCGAGGGCTAGACTGTAGAAAACGTAGTTTCTCCCCTTTTTCAAAAAAAGCGGAAGGGGGTTGGAAACGAAGGATTCCCCGATTGGAATCCGCCCATGAGGAAAAGCAGAAGTTTCAAGGCTTTTTTGCCATGGGAACTTCTGCTTTATCCTTCTGTCTGCTGGTCAAAGCCTTGCATGAAATGAGGCTTTGACCAAGGGGAACAACTTTGCGACACCCTAAGACCTCGAAATCGAGGGCTTTCAATGCACCAAAAAACCAATCATGACCACTTAATACCATAAGACAAGGATACTTTTTATTCTAGTGTCCTGCAAATATGCCTCTGCACAGTTATGCAACGCATTTCATAAAGGCAACATTGCTTTTCTTCTCTCGCATTATCTTGGATTTCTTCTTTGCATTTCGTTCCAAACATGAGTACAATCAGCACCTTGTTTCCAAAAAACTATCTCTACTTTTCCTTCCCATCAACCAAAAACAAACTCTCTATTATACCAAATACAAGGTATACGGGTTTTTCCATCATTGGAATTTCCTCCTCGTTTCTTTTGCCATCACCATAAAATACGTTTGGGACAAAAAGACAAATAATCCGAGGACACCAGATGATAGGTAATCCCGTTATATTCTCCCTGCAACCCCAGTTTATGGATTTCTGTGCCATGTAAATGGCCATAGACCACCATATGTACAGGATACTCTGCCAATATCTCTGTAAAGGCAGAAGGCTCATGCTTTTCATTTGTAGGCGGAAAATGGAGCATAGCAATAATCTTCTTTGCCCCCTTTTTCATGGCACTGTCCAAAGACAAGCGCAGACGTAATTGTTCTCTTTGGTATATTTTTTCATCTTGCGGGGTAAAAGACACACCATTTGGACAATTCCACCCTCTTGTACCACAGATAAAAAAATCTTCATATGTTGTTGTATCATTTTTCAAAAATTTCATCTTTGGATACTGCCCAGAAAGTTTGCTGGAAGACTTCCACCAATAATCGTGATTACCAGAAAGCAGAATCTTCTTTCCCGGCAAACTGTCAATGACGTCCAAATCCACCGCCGCATCAAAAAGACGCATTCCCCAAGAAATATCCCCCGGTAAAAGTACAGTGTCCTCTTCGAAAACTTCCCTTTTCCAGTTGGCAATAATCTTTTCACTATGGTTCTTCCAATTCTCCCCAAAGATATCCATGGGTTTTTCCACACCAAACCCAAAATGCAAATCACCTATGGCAAACAGTCCCATATTATTCTCCTTTATCCCTGCTCAGATACGATACATTTCTGCCATAACATTCAGTCTTGTGTTAAACTCCCGCAGTAAATCCATATCGTCACTATTCCAAATTTCGATAAACTCCCGATTCAACTCATTCATATCATCTAATTTTGCCACAAAATATAGATTATGCATATTCTCCAGTATATTTGCCACCAGATTATTCCGTATTTCGCTAAGCTGCTGTGCATTTGTAATTTCCTCTCGGATAGTTGCCATTTCCGTATCCAGATGAAAAGCTGCCTCTGCACAGTTTTTTAGTCTATCCTGCAACTCTTTGGGAATATTTCCACTGTATTTGTACCGCAAAGAATGTTCTGCCGTTGCCCAGAAGTTCATGGCATTGGTACGGATTTGTATTTCCGCAGGCACTTCTCGTGCCCCCATTGCTGTATGTAAGGGATATCGTATGATGATATGATAACTGCGGTATCCACTGGGTTTTGTATTGGTGATGTAATCCCGTTCCTCCACAATAGTCATGTCATTCCGATTACGCACCATCTCAATAACCTTGGGAATATCCTCTACAAACTGGCAGAGAATCCGAATTCCTGCAATATCTTCAATTTCCGCTTCAATACGGTCAGGGGAAATTCGTTTTTTTCCTGCCTTTTCCAAGATACTGCTAGGACGTTTCAGCCTCCCTGTTACTGCATCAATGGGAGAATATATACCAAGATGCCGACATTCTTTATCAAGACTGCGAAACTTCAATAATAACTCATCTACTGCCTGTTCATAAGGAAACAGAAGCTCCTTCCAGTTGATAATTTCCAAAATGCCACCTCATTTCTCGTTTGTTTTCTGATTTTTGTATCCTTCTTTTCTTATTGTACTATAAAACCCTTGCCTTCATCAACGAAAGAATGTATAACATTCCGCAAAACCTGTATTTTCCATAGAAAAAGGAGAATACCGCTTACTGCAAAGTATTCTCCTTCTCATTTTATCTGACTTGTGGTCAGAAAGGGATTTTTATGCTATTTTTTAAACTTATTGCTATTTGTCATGATGGCAACCGCAACCGCAGGAACCACAATCACTTCCACAGCTGCAACCTTTGCCTTGTTTCTTATCTTTTCTCAATTTCCATATGATTGCTACAACAATCAATGCCAAAATAATGCCTACAATCCATGTTCCCATAGACTTCCTCTCCTTTCTTTACAGAAGATAGACCAGCTTTTTATTTTTGTTTTGGTTTGCGGAACAAGAAGTACAGGAAACCGATAATCACAACGATAGCCAAGATTACTCCGATACCGAAGGATCCTGTTCCCAAAATCAAAGAACCAATCTGATATACACAGAATGCAACCAAGTATGCAAAGATTGTCTGATACAAAATTGCAAACCATGTCCATTTGGGACTGTTCATTTCTCTCTTAATTGCACCAATAGCAGCAAAGCAAGGAGCGCACAGCAGGTTGAATACAAGGAAGCTGTATGCTGCTGCAGGTGTAAAGAAGCTGCTCAGTGTACCCCAGTATTCCACACCGTTTTCTGCTACTTCTGCAAAACCAAACAGAACACCGAATGTACCTACTACGTTTTCTTTTGCAACCAAACCTGTGATTGTTGCAACTGCGGACTGCCACTGACCCCAACCAAGAGGAGCGAAAATCCAAGCAATGGCAGAACCAATATTTGCCAAAAGACCGCTATTCAAATCTTCTACCATACCAAAGCCGTCTGGTGTAAAACCGAAGTTTTCCAAGAACCAGATTACGATGGCAGACAACAGAATGATTGTACCTGCTTTTTTGATGAAGGAAGATCCTCTTTCCCACATACTTCTCAAAATACTGCCCACTGTAGGCATATGGTATGCAGGCAGCTCCATAACGAAAGGAGCCGGATCACCGGAAAACATCATTGTCTTTTTCAAGATAATACCAGAGATAATAATTGCCAATATGCCGACAAAATATGCACTGGGTGCCACCCAAGGTGCATCTTGGAACAATGCCCCTGCAATCAATGCAATAATTGGCAGTTTTGCACCACAAGGAATAAATGTTGTGGTCATAATGGTCATTCTTCTGTCCCGTTCATTTTCAATAGTTCGAGAAGCCATAATACCGGGTACACCACAACCAGTACCAATCAGCATAGGAATGAAGGATTTACCACTCAGACCAAATTTACGGAAAATTCTGTCCATAATGAAGGCGATTCTTGCCATGTAGCCGCAGCCTTCCAAGAATGCAAGGAAGATGAACAGTACCAACATCTGCGGTACAAAGCCCAAAACTGCACCAACACCGCCAATAATACCATCTACAATCAAGCCATGGAGCCAACCTGCCACATTCATTTTTGACAATGCATTGTCTACAACAACAGGGATACCGGAAATCCATGTACCAAAATCTTCTGGTGCAGGTTCTTCTGCGGTAATTGCTTCACTGTATGCTGCTGCATCAACGGGAATTGTTTCTGTTACATTTCCTTCTTCATCTGTTACTTCTACAGTAGCCTTTACATCTGCTGCTTCTTCAAGCAGAACTTCCATAGGCATCTGATTTGTATCAATACCGGCATCTGCTGCTGCTTCCAAGAAAGCATCAACTTTTGCCATTTCCATTTCATATTCTTCTGTAGCTTCATCAAATGCTTCTCTGCCGTTGCCAAACAAGAAGAAACCATCACCGAAAAGACCATCATTTGTCCAATCTGTTGCAAAAGTACCAATAGTTGTTACAGATACATAATATACAATGAACATAACTACTGCGAATATCGGCAGTGCAGCCCAACGGTTTGTCACAACACGGTCAATTTTATCAGATGTTGTCAGCTGTCCTTTATTCTTTTTATGGTATGAATGCTGTAAAATATCTGCAATGTATGTATATCTTTCATTTGTGATAATACTTTCGCTGTCATCATCTAACTCTGTTTCAATTCTTTGAATAATGTCCTCGATTGCAGGAACAGTCTTCATTTCTTTTACAATTTCTTCATCTCTTTCAAAAAGTTTAATGGAGAAGAAACGCTTTTTTTCATCTGGAATATCCTGCAATTTTTCAGAAATTTCTTCCAATCCGGCTTCTACTGCTTCGGTAAATTTGTGCTGGATACCTGCCTTCTGTGCTTTTGCCGCCTGTACCACTGTTTCTGCGGCTTCCATAACACCTTTGCCTTTCAGTGCAGAGATTTCCACAACAGGGCAGCCCAGTTCTTTGGAAAGTGCCTGAATATCAATTTTGTCGCCATTCTTTTCCACTACGTCCATCATATTGACAGCGATTACCATAGGAATCCCCAGTTCGATGAGCTGTGTGGTCAAATACAAGTTTCTTTCCAAGTTTGTACCATCAATGATATTTAAAATACCATCTGGTTTTTCTTCCAGCAAATATTTTCTTGCCACTACTTCTTCTAAAGTATAGGGAGAAAGGGAGTATATACCGGGAAGGTCAGTAATAATAATTTCTTTATTTCCTTTCCATTTCCCTTCTTTCTTTTCTACTGTTACACCAGGCCAGTTCCCTACAAACTGATTAGCACCTGTCAATGCATTAAACAGGGTTGTTTTCCCACTGTTTGGATTGCCGGCAAGGGCAATTTTTACAGACATAGTCATCCTCCTTAAATTGTTTCTATCCATCTCATGAAAACCGCCTATACCACATCAGGCATAGGCAACTTCATACACACTTAATTAGTAAATTAGCCGTAACTAACTTTCTATAGCACACAGGCGGACTTATACCACCTGCACCATTTCCGCATCAGCTTTACGCAGGGAAAGTTCATATCCCCTTACGGTAACTTCGATGGGATCGCCCAAAGGCGCTACTTTACGCACAAAAACTTCTGTGCCTTTTGTAATCCCCATATCCATAATTCTTCTTTTGATTGGACCTGTACCTTTTAATGCTTTTACGATTACGCTTTCTCCTATTTTGACATCTTTCAATGTTTTGATGTTTTCTTCTGCCATGTTTTCCCTTCCTTATACCATAATGCGACTTGCCATTGATTTGCTGATGGCAACTCTGGATTCTTTAACATTCACAATCATATTTCCGCTAAGCTGAGAAACAATCGTTACTTCTCCGCCTACAACAAAACCGAGATTTTCCAGAAAACGCTTTGTTTCATCTTTTCCGTTAATCTTTTTAATAATTTGTTTCTCGCCAATTCCGACCATAGCTAAAGGCATCGTGTCGTCCCCCTCCTTTGCAGTCTATTTCTTTATCTTAAAACCCCTACCTACACTTTGTTAGCCATAGGTAACTATCGAACTAAGTTTATCACGGCTAACTTAATTTGTCAATATTTTTTTCAAAATCCTTTGTATTTTTCGTAAAAAATTTCTCTTTGTCCTCAATGGCAGCACAAAAAAGGCAGTACAAAAAAAGACCTGTTTTCATAGATCTTCTCTTATTTCTTTAATTCATTTCACCATTGGCATGGTGCAAAAAAATATGCTCTGCCACTGCAATGCCATCAACTGCTGCCGACACAATGCCCCCTGCATAGCCAGCCCCTTCTCCTGTCGGGTATATGCCTTCTGCAAAAGGACTCTCCCCCTTCTCATTTCGCAAAATGCGTACAGGGGAAGAACTGCGGCTTTCCACTGCAGTCAAAATAGCATCTTTTCGGTCAAAACCTTTCAAACGTTTTCCCATGGCAGGAATGGCTTCTCTCATGGCTTCCGTCATAAAGGGAGGGAAAATATCATCAATATCGGCAAAGACTGTTTGTGGTGCATAAGAAGGTATTACCTCTCCCAAAACGTTACCTGACTTTTCCAGAAAATCTCCCACTGTCTGTACAGGTGCTGTATAACTGCCACCACCTGCAAGAAAGGCCTTTTCCTCCAGTTCTCTCTGAAACTCCATACCGGAAAGGACATGGCTATTTGGAAAATCTTCTGGGAATACCTGTACCAATAAAGCAGAATTGGCATTTTTCCCATCACGTGCATGCTCACTCATACCGTTGACTGCTAGCCTTCCTTCCTCTGATGCCGCTGCCACCACATAACCGCCAGGGCACATACAAAAGGTATAAACCCCTCTGCCCTTTCCTGTGGTATAAGTCAACCGATAATCTGCTGTTGGCAGTTGCTCTGCCGCCTTTCCATACTGTGCCTGATTCACCATTTCTTGCGGATGTTCAATCCGCACACCCATGGCAAAAGGTTTCTGCTCCATAGGAAATCCTTTTTCATAGAGCATGGTAAAACTGTCCCTTGCACTATGCCCCAATGCAAGAACCACATCTGATGCCGAAATCCGTTCACTGCCATTTACTTCCACACCTGTTACCTTGCCATTTTCCGCAAAAATATTGGTCATTTTGGAAAAGAACCGTACTTCTCCCCCAAGTGCAATAATTTTCTCCCGTATATTTTTTACCACACCACAAAGAAGATCTGTACCAATATGGGGTTTGCTGTCATAGAGAATCTCCTGCGGTGCACCTGCTGCCACAAATTCCTCCAAGACTTTACGGCAACGTTTATCTTTGATTCGTGTGGTCAACTTGCCGTCGGAAAACGTTCCTGCTCCGCCTTCCCCAAACTGCACATTGTTCTCTGTATCCAGTTTTCCATCTGCCCAGAATTTTTCCACAGCATCTTTACGACTGTCCACATCACCGCCCCGTTCCAATACAAGCGGAGAAAATCCCATTTCCGCAAGGAGCAGTGCTGCAAACATTCCTGCCGGTCCAAAACCAACAACAATAGGGCGTTGCTGCATACTACATTTCCCTTTTGGAAACCGATATTGCAAATCCGGTGTTTTGGAAACATTTCCTCCACCCTTTACCTGCAAAATTTTGCTTTCATTTTCCACCTGTACATCAATAACATAGATATAATGGATATTTTCTTTTTTTCGTGCGTCCAATGACTTCTTAAATATCCGCCAGTCCTGTATTCTTTCCGCAGGAATACCTAAAACCCTTGCGGCTTTTTGGGGCAAAAGGCATTCTTCTTTGCCAAGGGGCAGCTTTAATTCAGAAATACGTATCATAATTGCTCTGTTCCTTTCTTCCATGGTGTATAAAACACTTCATCTAAACAAAGTCCTTTTGCCGGTGCCGTAAAACCTGCCACTTCTCTAGTTTTTGCCGCCAAAATTTCCTCCATCTCTTTTGGCGATTTTTTGCCTTCCCCCACTTCAATGAGCGTGCCTGTTAATATACGCACCATCTGGTATAAAAAGCCATCACCCACAAAAGAAAGGGATAACATTCTGTCTTTCTGATGAAAAGAAATATCATAAATACTGCGTACTGTAGACTTTTTCATTCGTTTGTTGGCACAGAAGCTCTTGAAATCATGCGTTCCCACAAAATAAGCTGCTGCTTGTTTCATGGCAGGAATATCCAAAGGCTTTTCACACCAAAAACTGTATTTACGCCAAAAGACGGGAGGCATATCTCCCGTCCAAATGGTATATATATATCGCTTTGCTTTGGCATGGAAACGGGCATGAAAGCGTTCCTCTGCCTTTTCCAGAGAAAGTACACCAATATCCTCCGGCAGCTTTTTATTTATGGCAATAAGCAGTTCTTCTTCCGAACCCTTCCAATCCATGTGAAAACTTGCCGTCTGCCCTTTGGCATGGGTGCCCGCATCAGTTCTGCCTGAACCGAAAATTTCCGTTTCCGTTCCTGCCAATTCCTGCAAAATCTTTTCCATTTTTGCCTGTATGGTTTGCTCTGTATTTCCCTGTTTCTGCCAGCCATCGTATCTGCCGCCATCATAACAGAGAGTCATCTTATAATTCTGCATAATTTACTGCTGTATTGCACTGAGAATACGAGGAACAAACTGTTTCTTTCTGGAAACAACACCCGGCAAATGGATATAATTTTCTTCCGCTTTTCCTTCGAATGCTGCTTCTGCAATTTCCTTTGCATGTTCACCGGAGAATACCAAATCAGAAGACTCATCAATAATATTGGTCAACAGGAAGAATAACATATGTGTTTCGCTTTTATCAGCTGCTTCCATAAAACCGGCAATTTTCGGACGTAATGCTGCCAGTTCTTCTGCATCTAAAGAGGAAATCTGTCCCACACCAAAATTCATATCGTTGGAACTAAATGTTTTAAAGTCCTGATAAAAGATTTCTTCTGGTGTTTTACCCGCAAGGCTACTGCCTGCACGGAACATTTTTGTTGCGTGTTCCTCAATGTTAATACCTGCAATTTTTGCCAGTTCTTCTGCCACCTTCTGATCCATAGGTGTACAGGTGGGAGAACGGAACATCAAGGTATCGGATAAAATAGCAGAGCAAAGCAGACCTGCAATTTTCGGTTCTACTTTCACGCCGTTTTCCTGATACATATGATAAACAATGGTTGCAGTACAACCCACCGGCTGATTGCGGAAGTATATGGGCATAGTTGTTTCCATTGTACCCAGACGATGATGGTCAATAATTTCCAAAATTTCCGCTTCATCAATGCCGTCTACTGCCTGTGATTTTTCATTATGGTCTACCATAATAATTTTTTTATTGTCCATGTCCAATAAAGAACGTCTGGACAACATTCCACAATAATTTCCCTCTGCATCTAATACAGGGAAATCTCTATGGCGAATTTTTGCCAAAGTATCCCGAATATCGCTGATATAATCTTCCATACGGAAAGTATACAAATTTTCTTTCCGCATAAAATATCCAACTGGCATACTTTGGTTAATGAGTCTTGCTGTCACATAAGTGTCATGTGGAGTGCTGATCACCACACATCCTTTTTCTTTTGCCAGTTTTTGAATAGTTCTGGAAATTGGTGCACCCATAGATACAATAATACAGCTTGCATTCATTTCCACACCGCAAATCTGGGACTCAAAACGGTTTCCTGTCAGCAAAATATCTCCTTCTTCCACATAGGATTCCAACAGATCCGGATTTGCTGCACCAATAATCATTTTTGCACCATCAGGCACTACTCCATCTTCGTCACCCACGATTATTGTTCCATCAATAGTCTCTAAAATATTTTTATACTTTGTTTTGGAAATAGAAAGGTTTCTTGTTTCATCAAGATCCATGTTTGCTGTTGCAATATCTTTAACGGAAATAAGCCCTATCATTTTTCCTTCTTTCACAATAGGCATAGTTGCTTCTTGTAAATCACGCATAGCGTTCCATGCCTTTTTCAAAGATATATCTTCTGTCAAAGAAGGTGTTGCTTTGATGGTGACATCTTGTACCTGTGTTCCCACATATCCGATAAATTCAGGGCTTGCCACACCAAAATAATCCAATACATACTTCGTTTCGTTATTCACTTCACCGGCACGTTTCGGAATATACTTTTCTTCTCCAATGACATTTTTCAAATTTGCATATGCAATGGCAGAACAAATAGAATCTGTATCTGGATTCTTATGTCCAACTACGAAAATTTCTTTTTGCTTACTCATGATAATTTTCTCCTCCCTTAATTATAAAAAGACACAGTATAGTGTCAAAAAATTTCATCTCTATTGCTAGGCGCTTTCATTATAACTTTTTCAGAAAATTCCGTCAATATTTTCTGCCACTTCCTTAACAAAAAACCATGTTTTTACCCTTTTCTTCTACTTTTCTACTTCTTGCCTGTACCAAATATAAGACATCACCAAAGGTGTTTGTATCCCCATAAAAAAATTAGATTTGATTTTTGGCATCAAATTTCCGACCAAAATAAAAAGTAAAGAAATCATGCCATATAGCACATTGTCCATAGGAATACTGTCTGGATATAAACTTTCCCAAATACTAAAAAATATCATGCAAATCATAAAAAGGAGAATAATCTGTATCCCTGCATATGCTTCCTTAAAATTTCCATAATAAAACTAAGAATAAGTATGGGGACGGGCATTGCCATATGCTTCATCTTTTTTTCATCTATTTTTTCTCCTTTCAAAGATGCAACCCACTTAAATAATTCTTCCACAACAGAAAGATTTAATTCATAATGGATATACTTTCCTTCTTTTGTATTTACAATCAATCCAGCCTGTTTTAATACATTTTAATACAGCCAAATGGTGCGAAATGGTTGGGGCAGTTGCTTGGAAATGCATTGCAATTTCCCTAGCGGTCAAATTCCCATCTTGCAGCAATGTCAAAATTTCTCTTCTGGTAGGATCACTCATTGCCTTCAACGTTTCTTGTAAGCCCATAACCCCCTCCTTTATTCATTTATATTCTTTTAGATATCTGTCTAAATATTGAGCAAAAAAAAAGCCAAAGAACCAAAATTCTTTGACTGGTAAAAGAGGCGCCACCCGGATTTGAACCGGGGATAGAGGTGTTGCAGACCTTTGCCTTACC
>JAHHTX010000025.1 GCA_020024255.1 Anaerotignum sp. | reverse complement strand
CCTTCACCCTCTGCTTCAATTTCTCTCTTTCCTCTTTAAAATTTCACCCTTTTTCATATTTATCCTTGCAATTTCCAAAAAAATTTGAAATAATATAGGTTAGTTTCATAAAAAAAAGGATGACAGTACAATATCTTTCGTATCAATATAGAGATGAGGTTTCCTATGCCAGAACTACAAAAAACAAGTTTAAAAATGCAGGTCTATCGTATTCTGCGTCAAAAAATATTACAGCAAAAATATGTACTGGGGGAAAAAATAAATATTGTTACCCTTGCAGAAGAATTACAAATCAGCAATTCTCCCATCAGAGAAGCACTGATGATGCTGGAGAAAGATGGGCTGATTGTCTTTGTTCCTAATAATGGTGCAAGAGTCATTTCTTTTTCTGAAAAAGATTTTCACGAGATTGCCAATACACTATATGTCATGCTTTATGGTGCATACCGTCTTTGCGTAAAATCCGGCACAGTAGATAAAATCATTTCTGATATGTCAAAATACCTTGCAAAACAGAAATATTACTTTGAACAAGGCGACCTACTGGAATCTGTAAAATATGCTCTGATGTTTGACAAAAGCATCATCACTGCCACCAACAATTCTTATCTGTTGTCTATCTACAGACGCATTGAAGATGTATTCTATCTGATGGCACTCCACGACAACCAGCGTGATGAAGTAGACAGAAAAAAGAATATCGCAGAACATCAAATGATATTAGAAAGCATACAGGCAGGCAAACATGAAGATGTCAGAAAGTGGCTGGATATCCACTATGACAAACATCTGTAAAAAATACATATACGATAATCGTATGCATACCCATTATTCCCCACAAGGCGTTGTAAGCCTCTAATGGCTGTTCTGCCATATATAAAGGCTGAATGTGTCAGAAACCTGCAATATCATACAAACAAGGGCAGAACCTGAAAATTTCGGTTTTGCCCTTGGTGCCAAGGAAAACCCGTGATTATTTTTTTATGATATGCACTTCTTTTTCTTGCGATGTAAATATATCTGCAAGTCCCTCTGTGATATACAGTTCGCCATCATCTGTAACCAAAATTGTTTGAAATTTATCTGCATTTCTTTTCCAGTATTCCTCTGCCTTTTCTCTTCCCATAACAAAAAGAGAAGTAGAAAGCCCATCGGCTAAAGTGCCATCTGTGCTTACAATGGTAACTGATGCCAGACCATGATGAGCAGGTTTTCCCGTAGACGGGTCCAAAATATGGTGATAGGTGATTCCATTTTGTTCAAAATATCTTTCATAACCACCAGATGTGATCACAGCCTGATCTGCAACTTGCACAACACCCAATACATTTTCTTCATTTTTTGGATCTCTGATGGCAACTCCCCAATCTGTACCATCTGTCTTTTTTCCTTTTACCTGCACATTTCCACCAAGATTGACCATTGCACTTTCCACATCATAGTCTTGAAAAATTTCCATAATTCTTGCAGAGGTATATCCTTTTGCAATTCCGCCAAAACCTATTTTCATGCCATCTTGCATAAATTTAATTTCTTTTTTCTCCGCATCATATGCCACCTTTTTCATATCGGTAAGAGGCAAAAGTTCAGTTAATGTTTCTTCTGATGGTACAGTATATTCTTTGGTAATAAATCCCCATGCTTCTATTATCGGGTACAACATAACATTAAATACACCTTCTGTATCCTCATAGAGCTGCAAAGAACGTTCCCATAGATATGCTGTATCGTCTGCACATTTTCCCTCCCCATTTGCATTGATTTGCCCCACTTCTCCATATGCACTTTCAGGAGAAAGCAACGTATCCAAACGCTTCACTTCCTGTTCGGCTGCTTCTACTGCTTTGTCTGCCTCTGCACCATATGCAATGATTTTCATATAAGTATCCATGGCAAATATGTCTGCCTCTGCTTTCATCTCTTCTATTGGTACACTGCCAGTGGATTGCACATGGTTTTCTTGTGTTGTACTCCCACAACCGGAAAGTGAAAGGATACCTACTATACAAAAGTACAATAGCCATTTTCTTTTCCTATTTTTCATTTCTGCTGCCTGCCTTCCTTTTTTATTCATTGCACATCATTTATCCTTATTCCGTAATTTTCATGGGTACTGTCAAGGGACTTGTAACCATATCTTTTTTGACACTGCTCTCCGCAAGACTTTCGGGAAAAAGGAAACCCGCATAAAAAACTCCCCTCCTCATTTTATAGAGAAGGGGAATTTGTGCTACAAATTGATGTTGAAAAAATTTCCCATATCGTTTTTATTACTTTACTAATTTACCATTTTCTACAGTAAAGGTAAGGTCATTATAACCATCAACGGAAATCACTACCTTTGCAGAATCGACATTCTGGAAACAATCTGTTGTAAATTCAATACAAGGTCTGTTATTATGCTCTCTATCCATCGTAATATGATAGCTATGCTTTTCATTCCATAATCCAGTTACCTGTTTCAATTCTTCATCGTTTATTGTAATCTTTGTATTTCCAGACTCCATTGCACTGATATATGGCTTCAAATCTGTTTCAGACAATTCATCTGTAAAAAACAAACGATAATAAGGAATAAAGAAACTATTGAATATCAAATCACCTGCTTTGGGAGCCTCCAATTTATCTGTTGGAGGTGCGACAGGTTCTTCTGGAGCTTCTGTTTCAGGTTCAGTAGGACTCACAGCTGTGCCGCCTTCTTCCAATTCAGGTTCTGGAACTTTAGGTACTTCTGCTTTGGGTTCACTTGCCTCTACATTTGCACCTTCTAAAGCACCATCTTTCACCTTAAATGTCAACTTCTTATAATCTTTTGCAGTAACCTCTACAGTCCTGGAACTACCGTCCTTTGGTAAGCAATCTTCTGTGATATCAATATAGGTTGCGCCACCAAAAGACTCATGCTCTGCGACTCTGTAGCTATCTTTTACATTATAGAAATTACCATTTTTTGTAAGACTTTTTCCATCTACTGTAACACCGGTAACTGCTTCCAAATATGCTTTCTTTTCTGCTTCACTATCTGTAAAGAACACACGGTAATAATTTGGAGATAGCAGCCCGCCTTCCTGACGCTGAACTTTTTCAATATGCAGAGGTTCTTTTCCCTGTTCTTCTGGTTCAGGTGCAACTGGCTTTACGGTTACATTTGTTGTAACTGTTTTTTCACCATAATCTTTTGCTGTGATACTGATTGTATAATTACCGCTCTGTACTGTTCCATTGTCTTTTGCAAACTTTTCGTTGAAAATACTCTTATCAATGGTCAAAACATTGCCTTCTATGCTATATCCCAAATCTACGCCTTGTGCTCCTTTACGATAAACATAGGACCATTGACCGTTTGGTGCAGTTATTTTGATGCCATTGCCAGTCCCTTTAATATTCGCAAAGAAATCGCAAATTTCTTCTTTGTGTGCACCGTTGCAAGTAATCACAATATGATCTTTGTCTGAGATTTCTCCTGGTGTAGACAAATCTACTTCTTCCAGAACTTTTTCCTTCATAAATGATAACTTCGCTTCTTGGTACCCGAGAACTCGAATGGTTAAATCGTTTTTCCCATCTTGAATACTGTTGATTGTCAGGGTTTTATCCTCTACATTTACAGTATAATCACCTTGATTCAATGGTGTATAGTTATTGTTCAGGAAAATCTTTCCTTCTGCGGATAATTTGCTCAAATAGTCTGTATCTTCGCATCTAAATGTAATACTGTTCTCTGTTTTGGATTTCTGAATGAAATCCGGTGCAGCTTTTGCAGAAGATTCACTGAAACTGATTGTTTCGCCCAAAAGGTTATCTTCTAATACGTGTTTTACTGCGTATGGTCTGTTTGGTGTGGTTTCCGCTGTGCTTGTTTCAATATAGTCTGCAAATGTCAGATATTTTCCTTCTGTTTTTGCTGTATTTACCGCATCAAAGTAACCACTTGCAGTATAAACATTTTTATCACCTTCATTGAATACATACAGCTGGTTCATACTGTTCCAACGTTCTGTAATGCCATCCACATAGGCATTTGCAACACCCATGTCTTTTAATATTGTTGCATTTACAAGAAGGTCTGTATCTATAATCAAATTTGCATTCATCAGCTGTGAACCGCCACCGCCGGAACCACCATCAGAACCGCCACCGCCTACACTTGCAGAGGATACTACATCAAAGGACAGGTTCTGGCTCTGTGCATCTACTGCATCTACAGTATCTACTGCATCTACATGTTCACTTTCGTCTGCATAATCAGCAGCGGAAGGACTTGCAACATTGAAGGTTTTGCTGAAACTTTTGAAACCATCTGCATAAACTGTAACTGTATAGTTTCCGGGTTCTTGTGTATGATTGTTTTTATCATTGTAAAGAACAAATAAATCACCAATCAAGTAATAATCATCAATTTTGTTTAACGTATGTGTTTTGCCACTAGGGTCTTTCAAATCCACACGATAAACAGGCATGGTAATACCATAAACCATATCCTTTACTTTGAAATGTACATTCTTACCGCAAACCACTTTAGACTCACTTAACTGCATGCTGGGAGCCTTCTGGTTGACAACATGAATGGGATACAGTGTTGATTTGCCATTGGAAGTTACACGTACATTGTAACGGCCGTTGGTATAAAAATTCTTTTGTCCCAAAGGAATTTTTATGCAGGCAACTGTGTGGTCACCATGTTTGTACGCTTTGTCTATTGTGTATTCCAGTTTATCATTCAATGTATTTTTGTTGTCATTGTATGCAACCAAATCCACGCCACCTACGTCTTTGATGCCATCCACAAAAGCTCTTTCTTCTTCTGTGCCTTTGCTGTAATTAAACATCAATTCAGCTGTTCCGCTAACTTTGTATACGTTATCTGCATCTTCATCGGGTATCAATTCTGCATCTGGTCTGTAAGAACTAATTGTTGTTTTCTTGCCGGACAGGTCAAATGTCGTTTTGCTAGGTGTTCTTCTGACATTGCCATTATCATCATAATTTGTTAAATGATAATCCCAAACCTGCACAGGGCCATTCAGCAAGAAGTAGTCCGGTGCGGTATCTTTTTCAACAGTAGGTGCTTCGCCCTTTCCATTGCTTAGTGTAATGGTTTGGCTATTATTTCCGTTACTTACAACTAACTTCGAGGGATTCATGTTTACAGCTTCCCATTTTACAACAGAACCATCATCTGTTACTTTAGAAACAGCTTCTGTAATATCCACGCCGTCCACAGCCAGTTTGCAATTTTGGATATTTTGACCATCTGTGAAAGAAACAACCATATAACGGCTCCAACCAAGGTCTACCACTTTTGCTTCATTCACCAGCTTATTCACTACTGGTTTATTGTTATTTTCAGAACCACCATGGGAACTTCCGCCGCCAGAACTGCTGCTGCCACCACCAGAACTGCTGCCGCCACCAGAACTGCTGCCGCCACCAGAACTGCTGCCGCCGCCGTTAGAACCATTATTTTTATTGTTTGTGTTTTTATTGTTGGTGTTTTTATCATTTGTGTTTTTATCGTTTGTGTTTTTATCATTTGATGATGGATTACTATTTGTAGTAATCGTCTGACCACCCGTTACTGCAGCACCACCAGCAACAACACCAACAGAGTTTTCAGAAACATCAACTTTTGTGTTTGGTGTAGATACGCTTACATGATTTGCATTTACCTGCACATTATCTACTTTTCCTGTACCACTAACTTTAACCGTATCTGCTGAGATTGTAATATTGTTTACAGTTGCATCTTTACCAACATTCAAAACAGAATCTTTTGCTCTTTTTGTCACAGTTACTTTCGCTACAGAGCCATCATGAATAGTCACATTTGACTTTTCAGCAACTTTAATTTCACTTGCTTTTGTATCTTTAATGTTGATGCCTTCGTTGCCACCTCTAATCAAAATAGAGCCTTTTACGATAACACCATCAAGATTCACATTTTTTGCACCGTCAGCAAGGATCAAATCGCCATCAATTGTGATTCCCTTCAAATCTGTTTTACCATCACGAACAACCATATTTCCTGTTACATGATTATCGCTTGGTACTTCATAATCACCAACCATCTTGTTCATGATCTGCATAATTTCTGCTCTTGTGATACTGCTTGTAGGATTTAAATGATTACCATCACCTTTGACGTAGTTTTTTTCTACCAGTGCAGCGGTTGCATCTTTTGCCCATGCTGCGACTTTGTCATTGTCTTTGAAGGGTTCAAGTGTAGTTTTGTCATTTGTATCTAAGGAGAATACACGTGCTAATACAGAAAATGCTTCTTGGCGGGAAATTGGAGCATTGGGATTTAATTTGCCACCATTTCCTACAATAGCACCCATACTAACTGCTTTTGATAAACCATCATAGTACCAAGCATTACGATCTACATCACTGAAGTTTTCTAAAGAAGCCTTATCTTCCGCACCAAAAGCACGACTAATAATTGTTGCCATTTGCGCACGTGTTATCATTCCTTTAGGTGCGATTTTTCCATCATTGGTTCCACTCAACAAGCCATTTTCCACTGCCCAAGTTAAAGGCGCAGTTGACCAGTCATTGGGAAAATCTTTGAACTGCGAAGCTGTTGCTCCATAAGCATTGGTTGATGTCAACATAACCAATGCTAAAGCTGTGGTTGTGACACGATTTTTTAACATTTCCTTCCTCCTTAATTAAATATTTAAAATCACATAGAAGTATCCCTTTACCACAAAAAGTACAAGATTTGCAATAAAAGGATTTTGTTAGCTACGCCTAACTTACCGAAAAGTATATCATTTCCCATAGCTTCTGTCAATCATATTCTTAAATAATTTACATAATTTTGCAGAAACAGGCTTTTGCATAAAAAATTGCTCAAACTGTCAAAAGGGGTTATTGTCTGTGTAATGCAGACAATAACCCCTTCTCTCTTTATTTTCATTCATTTTTGTGGCAATCAAACCGTTCTATTGCTTCTGCCTTAAGTTGTTTTCGATAATTGGGATTCCTTTTGACAGAATATTCCCCAGCCATGAAACAGTATCTCTTACCATTTAGCAATACGCTGATTCAGCCTGTTTTTATTTACAGTTCCCATGAACTTTCCGATGCTTTCCCTTACAAATAAGCTGTGTCATGGTTCCCATGGGGCAGTATACGCACCAGGAACGAGGCTTAAAAAGTCCCATAGTCACAAGTCCCAACACAGTAGAAGTCAGCATCACACTGTAAAAACCAAAGGCAAACTGTTGTACCCATGGTGCAACGCCACTGCTGTACTGATTTGCCCAATGCCAAGGTAGTTTGAATGTCCAAATCAGTTTTACCACTTCACGGAGAGAACTTGCTCCCGAAAATACCAAATAGGTATTAAACAGCATTTGGAAAAACATGATAAAAAAGAAAATCAAAAATCCGTAGCGAAACCATTTACTTCGTAAAAATCTTGGAATATCTTTTTGTCTGGATAAATGCAGTTTATTCCCCAAAAGGTCAAAGAGCTGTCCTCTTCCGCAAAAGCGGTTACAATACAACTTATCTCCACCGAAAATCGCAATCAATAAAGGAATAAAGAAGCATAATAGACCTATCCATGCAAACAAAATGTTAAAAAATCCCAGTAACAAATATGTTGCGGATACAATCCATAAATAATCATACCATTTTTTCTTTTTCATTCTGCCGCCTCCTTTATGGTGATGATAGAGGCAGGGCAGGTTTTGCTGCACTTTCCACACCCCACACATTTCTCTGTATTCACTACTGCGAACAAACCTTTATATACACTGATTGCGTTTATGGGACAGACTTTCACACAGCTGCCGCAGGCAACACATTCTCTGTCCAAAACGCTTGCAAATCTTTTCTTTCTTCCTCCCATATCTCTTCCTCCCCATATTGAAAGTCCTGTAAAAAGTATATCTCCTTTCCTTCTTTTTTTCTGTAACCATATCACATTTCCCGTCTTACGGAAAAACCTATTGACGAAAACATATGTTTGCCTTATACTGAAAAAAATGACAAAAATAGGAAAGGATGATACTTATGGTAGAAAGAGCAACACCCCCTACAGAACGGATTCAAGCAATATTAGATGAACTGAAACGCAGAACTGCTCGTGATGCCTACTATCTGGAGCTACAGCCGGAGCAGGAAACAACACCAATCTGCTCCAAATTTGGCGGTCTGCCCTATTGGGATTTAACAAAACCCTATCCTGTGGATTCCAAAGGAGAAAAACTCTTTCTGCTTGCCCAAATCAACTTTGATGAAGCAGAAATTGATGCCGATTCCCCCCTGCCCCAAACAGGTATGCTGCAATTTTTCATTGCCGTCGATGAGGATATGATGTGGGGTGCGAATTTTGATGAACCTGATGTACAAAAAGATTTTCGTGTCGTATATCATCCCCATATTGACAAAACCGTAACTGCACAGCAGATAAAAGAACAGGGGATTCCCGATATGCCTGTGGATGATGACTGTTTTTTCCCTATTTTGAAAGAGGTTGCTGTGAAAATCCAAAAGAAACAGGCGGTTATGGGTACAGAAGACTATCGATTTGATGCCATAATGGCTGACATCATAAAAGACGTATGCAAAGAAGACTTAGGTGAAAGAGAATGGTATTCCTACATAACCGACGAAGAGGAAGACTATATATGTGACCCTAACCTTGCCTGTGGAAATTGGATGCTTGGCTACCCCTTCTTTACACAAGGCGACATCAGAGAAGATGCGGGTTATCTGCAATACGATACGCTGCTTTTGCAAATAGACTCAGAAGATGACATGGATTACATTATGTGGGGAGATTGTGGTGTAGGCAACTTCTTCATTCCTCTTGAACATTTAAAAAAGAAAGATTTCAGTAAAGTTTTATATAACTGGGACTGCTATTAAAAAGAAAGGAAGATGTTGATGACACAAACCAAAACACCTCCTACAGAACGGATAAAAAAAGTCATAGATGAACTCCATCATCAAACAGACTGCGATGCTTATCGGCTGAAAATAGATCCGGAAAAGAAAACCACCATATTCTGCTCCAAAATCGGCGGTCTGCCTTACTGGGACTTGTCAAAACCCTATCCCACAGACACCAAAGGAGAAAACCTTCTGCTCCTTGCCCAAATCAATTTTGATGAAGCAGAAATTGATGCAGACTCCCCTCTGCCACAGACAGGATTATTGCAGTTTTTCGTTGCAGATGATGATATTGCAGGTGCGGACTTCGATTGTCCCCATGAACAGACCAACTTTCGGGTGGTATACCACGCCCAAGTAGATGAAACCACAACAGAGGAGCAAATCAGAGAAAAAGGTATTCCGGATATGCCTGCAGAAGATTCCTATGGTTTTCCTGTAATGGAAGAGGCGGCTTTGCAGATAAAAAAACAAAACTGTGCCATGACCATATCCCATTATGCCTTTGACAGCGTAATCGCCAATATCATACAAGAGGTATGCGGAGAATCTGTTGAGCCAGAAGGTTGGTATTCCTTTTTTACGAAAGCAGAACGTGAATACTTTTTCTCTCACTATGAAACAGATGGACATTGGATGCTAGGTTATCCTTTCTTTACGCAGCAAGACCCTCGTTGGGGCTGTGCAGATTTGCAGAAATATGATACGCTTCTTTTTCAGCTAGATTCCGATGGCATAGGCAAAAAGGATTATGTGCTTTGGGGGGACTGTGGTGTAGGCAACTTTTTCATTCCCCTTGAAAATTTAAAAAAGAAAGACTTCAGCCACGTTTTATACAGCTGGGATTGTTGTTAAAAAATAAAAAGAGGCTGCTGTACCAATTCTTTGGCACAGCAGTCTCTTTTATATTTTATATTTTATGTCTTATATTCATTTTGGGTACTGCAAAAAGTTTATTTTTCCCGTTTTGGCAGAAGTTCATACCAAATAGAACCGGAAATACAAATAGAGGAATATGCCCCTGCCAAAATACCAATCATCATAGGCAGTGCAAATTCTTTAATGGACTGTACGCCCAAGAAATAGATTGCACCAACTGTAAACAGTGTAGTAATAGATGTATTGATAGAGCGAGCCAGTGTCTGGGTAATACTTGTATTGATTTTTTCCGCTGTCTGATTGGGACGGAAGGAAACTTTGTTTTCTCTGATACGGTCAAAGATAACAATAGTCGCATTGATAGAATACCCCAGTATCGTCAGCAATACGACAATAAATGTTGTATTAACCGGAATGCGGAAAATTGCATATGCTGCCAATACCACCAATACGTCATGAAGCAGTGCCAAAATCGCACTTCCGCCTGCACGAATATCTTTAAACCGAATAGAAATATAAATCAGCATGGCAATACCAGCGATGAGTGTTGCTTTAATGGCTGATGACTGCATTTCACGGCTTACTGTACCACTAACGTCGGAAACTTCGCCCATAACTGCATCAGGATATACCTTCTGGATTTCAGCCATAAGGTTTTCTCTTGTTTCCCCATCAATAGATTTCAGTTTGATTGCCACTTCGTTTGTACCAATAATCGCCTGAATCTGTGGTGCATCTTGCCCTGTTACATCTTTCAGAATTTTTTCCAAATCCTTCTGTTTGTATTCTTTTCCCATATCAATCTCCATAGAAGTACCACCGGTAAATTCTACGTCAAAGTGGAATACACCTTTGCCTGTAGCTGCATTGTACACCATTGCTGCCAAGCCCAATATAATTACACAAAGGGAGGCAACAAAAAATTTCTTTCTATTTTCTATAATTCTCATTACATCTGCCTCCTTTTACTTCGTCCGCATACCGTACAGTTTGGGATTATGTACACCACTGTGAATCAAGCCGTTTACGATAACTCTGGTAATCACCAAAGCAGTAAACATGGAAATAATTATCCCCATCATCAGTGTGGTAGCAAAGCCTTTTACTGTACCAGACCCAAAAGCAAACAACACAATAGCTGCAATCAGTGTTGTCACATTCCCGTCCAAAATGGCAGGGAATGCTTTGCCAAAACCATTTCTTACGGAAAGACGCAATGTATTGCCTGCTGTCATTTCTTCTTTAATTCTTTCAAAAATGACAACATTGGCATCTACAGCCATACCAATAGAAAGGACGATACCGGCAATCCCCGGCAGTGTTAGTGTAATGCCAAAGGCACTCAAAAGCACCAGTTCCAGACCTACATAAATAATCAATGCCAAGTCTGCGGCAAGACCCAGAATTTTATATACAATAAGCATAAACAGCAGTACCAGACAAATACCAACAATACCAGCCAAAATACCACTGTGCAGTGCATCTGCGCCCAGTCTTGCCCCGACGTTTTTCATATGTATCACATTGAGATTAAAGGGCAGAGAACCTGCACGAATCAAAGACGCCAGTTCTTCTGCGGATTCCCCGGTAAAATTCCCTGTGATAATCGCATTACCATCTGTAATGGGGTTAGATACTACAGGCGCACTGATGACCGTGGTATCCATAATAATCTGAATAGATTTACCCACATTCTGAGCCGTTGCATCTGCAAACAGTTTCTTGCCTTCTTCATTAAATTTCAAAGCAACATAGGGCTGTGCATTCCCATTGTTTGCCACATCTCCAACCTGTTTTGTTGCATCTTGAACCATATCACCAGTAAGCAGAACTTTGCCTTCTTCGTCTGCAAACATCAGCTGTGCTGTCTGTCCAATTTCTCTAATGGCTTCTTCTGCATTTTCCACACCCGGAATATCGACACGCAGACGTTTTTCGCCTTCCTGTGCAACTTCTGCTTCTGTCCAGCCGTTCCAGTCCAAACGTCCCTGAATCAAAGAAACTGCTGCACTCATTTCTTCCGGTGTTACGTTTTCCTTGTCTGCTTCATATACAATGTATACACCGCCACTTAAATCCAGTCCTTGCCGGATGCTTGCTGCGCTCAGTTTGCCATCTGCTCCGATACCGTTCAGAGTCAAAAAACTCAGAACCACCGCCAGAACCAACATACCAAACAGCATCAGCCTGCCTTTTGTTTTCATCTCTTATCCTCCTGATACTCCGTTCACCTTTTGGTGAATCCATTTTCTTTGGTACACAGCATAAGCCTGTCCCCGTTCTTTTAAGTAAAGAAAGGCGGCTTTTCCCGTATAGCGGACAGAAAAAACACACCTTCCCATATTGCCTGCAACAGTATAACACAATTTCTTTCAAATTGCAAAAAAAGTTTCCGTTTCTCAAAAAAATTCCTACGGTTTTCCCACAGATAAAGGGTAATTTTTCCTACTTTCTACGATTTATACCCATAATTCCGCCTACTGCACCACCTGCCAAGGCGACAATCAGGTTCATAAAGAAAGACATATGTACAGAAAAATCTGCCGCTGCTAAAGAGGTAATCACATATAGCAAAAGTCCGTAAACAATCCCTGCTGCCATACCCCAGAAAATACCTCTGTGCTGCATACAAACTGCCCAGTCATAGCCAGCAGCAGCTGCCGATATTGCCGAACAGCCAAGGGCAATGACAGGAATACTCTTTTCGGACATGGCAAAATAGGTCAGCATAATACCGCAGCCGATAAATACAATACAAGTGATGGCAAAGGCAATAGCAAGTCCCTTTACCAAACAAATCATCTGCTTGCCCTCTGTATTTTTCTCCTTCTTCTTTCTCGGTTTTTTCTCCAAAAAATCCGCCCTCTTTCCTTTTCTCTCTGCTTCTATTTTATGGAACTTCCCTGTAAGATATGATATAATAACAGAAGAAACCATGTAAAAAGGAGGGTTTTATGATATGCAACAAACCGTTGACCTGCACACGCACTCCTGCTGCTCTGATGGTACATTTTCCCCCACAGAGCTGGTTCTGCTTGCAAAACAGAAAGGGCTTTCTGCCATCGCCCTCACCGACCATGATACAGCAGATGGCATTGCAGAATTTCTAAAAGCAGGAGAATTTTATGGCATAGAAACTATCGGAGGCATGGAATTTGCTGCTCTTTGGCCAAAATATCACCATCCTGAAATACACATTGTCGGTCTTGGTATAGACTGTCACGCCCCTGCTCTTTTGCATTTTATCGAAAATATTCAGCAAAGCCGTGTCAACCGCAATATTCATATGGCGGAAAACCTAACACGCATAGGTCTGCCTGTTTCTTTAGAAGAAGTCACCAATAATGCAGGTGGCAAAATCATTACAAGGGCACACTTTGCCAATGTGCTTTTGGAAAAGGGTATGGTTTCCGACCGCAAAACAGCATTTGCCCGATATCTTTCCCCCGGCTGCCCCGGCTATGTGTTGCGGGATTTTCCGACACCGAAAGCCTGTATCGAAACCATCAAAAAATCTGGCGGTGCAGCGATTTTGGCACATCCCACCCTCTACGGACTGGATACAGAAGAACTGTCCCTTCTCTGTGAAGAGCTGGTTTCCTACGGACTGGACGGCATGGAATGTTATTACACCACCTTTACCCCAAAACAAACAGCAGCCATGAAAAAGATTGCAGAAACCTATGCACTTCTTCCTTCCGGTGGCAGTGACTTTCATGGTAAAAATAAACCCAACATTCAACTGGGTACAGGACTGGGCAATCTCTCCCTGCCTTACTCCCTTTGGGAAAACTTGAAAAAAAGAACTTCTCTCAGCAAATAAAAAAAGCAGTACAACATATCTTTAAGATATTTGTACTGCTTTGTGGTTTAATCATCAAGATCAACTTTTTCTTTGATGCCGGGCACATCCAATTCCAAAACAAGCTCTTTTGTTTTTTTATATCGCTGTACCGCCAACATCAGTCCCTTTTTTAATGTACTTTCGGACAGTTTGCCTCCCTGTTCATAGACAAGGTCATCTACCGCTATGACTTCATCTACCAAAAGACCCACAGGCTTTTCTCCACCCAGAACCAAAATCATTTCCCGATACTCCAAATCACGGAAAATTCTCTTTGTTTCATCTAATATAGACAACATCTGCGGCATCATTTGATTCACAACTTGGTGTACAATCTTTTGTTTAAATTCATCATTTGTGCCATCTTTATGATCATGCTCATACTCCATAACCTCAATAGCTGCATGATGAATTGCTGCATGAGGTGCGTCCATTTTATTTAAATGGTGTGCAATGGTATTGTTTTTTGTTTTAAACTTATCTCTCCATTTTCCTAATGCACATTGATGAAAATCCGTTGCCAAAGGAAATTCCTTATTTTCCCGTGTACATTCCTCAAATGTTCTCACCCAGTGAATATGGTCGTTTTTTCTCTGTTCTATCATATCGGAAAATTCCTGATATTCCTCTTCCACACTTTTCCAACCAAACAGCAAACGCAAATCCACAATAGAGATTGTCTGCCCTTGATAAGAAAATGTACCACGCACATATGAAGGTGCATGGGGTACATGTATAATAGCTTCCGGAAACTGCTGTATAGTGGAAACATATTTTCCACTTACAGAAAACAATTCATTATTCAACCGAAAAATGACATAAGGATAATCAATTTCTGTATTGATATTCTGATTATTCATTTCATTCCCCCCTCTATCTAAATCATCTCTTCATATTCATATAGATGTATCATACCAGACTTTTCGCCATTTCACAAGAACGAACAATTGAATAAAAAAAATTATGCTGTTTTCTTTGGGTGTATGACGAAAAAAGCATACCGCAAAGGGTATGCCTTTTTTCTTATTGATTTTCGTTAGACTGCTATGGAAACAGTATGTTCGCCATCAGCTTTGGTATAAGAAACTTTATAACCAAGTTTCTGTAATTCCCGCATACTCATATAGGAAACACCATCAATAAGACGTGTTTCAACAGCAATCTTTTTGCCGTCTTTTACCACATAAACCTTTCTTGCTGCCTTATCCCAATTCATTTCCAGACCAATCTTTTGCAGGAACTCTCTTGCAGGAAGATGCACTCTGCCATCTACCACCTGATACTGCATAATTGAGCCATCATCTGCCGATAAGAAGAAATCTTCTGGTCTATCCACAGAAATTATTGCGACATTTACTTTTTTCGCAGGATGCCATACAACGGAAACTGCGGTTACCGGATTGTATTTTCCTATAATTTCCTGTGCCTTCTGTGCAAATTCATCTATAGAAACACAATGATCGGGGAATGTCACTCCTTCTTTCGCTTTCTGCATTGTCTGCACGGAAGTAATCTGTATTACTGTATTATCACCGTTTTTCAACAGAGATTGTTCCTTGGCTTCATAGCCTGCATCTTTTTTCACAACATCTCCTTCATAGGAAAAACCATTGAGCCACATGGCAACATTCTGATTTTCAAAGAATACCTTTGCCATTCCTTTTAACTGTGCCATGATTATTTTCACTTCTTCGGGATTTGCTTTCATTTCCGCAAAGGCTGCTGTAAAGTCCTGTTCATTTTCTTTCCATTCTCCGGACATTTCCAGTACTGCCTGCAAATAGCCTTCTATTGCTTCTAAAACCTGTACGGGATTTTCCGCTGTATACTGAATCAGATTCAAAAGCATTTCTTTTATCTGTGTACCGTTTGCACTGATATGATATCCGCCGGGAACTTCACTAATCATTCCTGTGGTAAAGCCGGAGAACCCTTTTTCATACATACTCAATATTGCTTCTATGAGCTGATTTGTGTTCATTGCCGGCATTGCCATCATTTCCTCTGTATCAGCCAGAACAATGTAGCCTGCCTGATCCAAATAAGCATACCATTCCTTTGCAAATTCTTTATTTTGATATAATGTATTTTCCCGTCCTGTCATTTTTCCCAAAATCTTGTTGAAATTATCAACTGCATCTGCGGAAACAACCATACCTTTTTCAGGGCTAAAATACAATTTACCAAGAGGATATTTCTCCCCTTTATAAGTTGCATCTGCGTTTATGACATATTCCAAAGTATCCATTTCCATGGTCATGGCATAATCCAGTTTCACCTGTTCTTTGGTATGCAAATCCTGAAAGCTTTGCAACACTTCATTTTTCTTTTCTTCCGGCATACCAGCGGCATCTGCTGTTTTTTCTACCATAGATTTCAACTCATTAAAATCCACCGTTACTTCCATAGAGCCTTTGGCTTCGCTCTGCTTCATTTCTTGCATAACTTCTTTTGACATTTGCAAATATCCCACCTCTGTAGGAGAGCAACCTGCAAACATTGCCATACAAAGTATTGCACACAAAAATGCTGTCCATTTCTTCCTCATACAAAACACTTCCTTTCCTTTTTCATTTGATAACTTTAGATAATTTATAGATAAGGGGGATTTTTCAAAGCTGCATATTGCCATAAAGCTGTATTCCGCCTTTCATCTTGTTAAAAGTCCCCTCTTGATTTTCTTTGTTAATCGTCCCGTCTGCCAAAAATGGCAAGCAGACGCAATAGTTCTAACACAGCCACTGCTGCTGCTGCCACATAAGTCATGGCTGCTGCCGAAAGAACTTTCTTTGCTCCGCCGATTTCATCAGCGTCCAAAAAATTTCTGTCCTCCAATAAATAAATGGCTCTGCGAGATGCGTTAAATTCTACTGGCAGTGTTACCAAAGTAAACAGCACTGCCAAACAATAGAATAAAATTCCCAAAGAAATCCACATATTGCTGGAATGTCCTCCAAAAAACAGACCAATCAAAATCATAGGCAAAGCCAGTGTGGAACCCAAATTGGACAAAGGAACAAGCCAGCTTCTCAATGCCAGAAACGCATATCCTGTATCATGTTGGATGGCATGACCTGTTTCATGTGCTGCTACCCCCAGTGCTGCCACACTTCTGCCATCATAAACACCGGAAGAAAGACGAAGTGTTTTTGTTCTGGGGTCGTAATGGTCTGTCAAACGTCCTGCCACTCTTTCAATGCGTACATCGTGAATATCCGCATCAATAAGCATCTGTGCTGCTACCTGCTGTCCCGTTAAATACCTTCTGTTTGTCACTTTGGAATACTTCCGATAGGTAGATGATACCTTTGCCTGTGCCAAGCCAGTAATAATCATCGTCAGTATCATGAAAAACCAATAATTCATACTATAACCAAATCCATAAAAACCGTGCAACATATTGTTACTCCTCCTTTATCAGTTTCGTTTACTGCAAAAGGATACCCTCTTTTATTTCGTGTCCCCTAAGGTAAGCATCTGCCGCCATTCGTTTACCGCCTCTTGCCTGCAATTCTTTGATAAACAAAGCCCCATCGCCACACTGTACGGCAAAACCTTTTTTCCCAACGGAAATCACAGTGCCACAAGGTGTATTTTCTGCCCCTTCCATGGTTTCTGCCCAAAAAAGTTTCAGCACCTCGCCTTCATATTCTGTATAAGCTGCAGGTGCAGGGTCTAAGCCACGCATCAAGTTGATGATGTCTGCACCGTTTTTGCTCCAGTCAATATGCCCTGTTTCCTTTGTAATCATAGGCGCATAAGTTGCCTCATCATGGTTCTGCTCAATACGGGAAATGGTTCCCTGTTCCAAGCCATCTAATGTTTTCAACAGCAGCTTAGCCCCTTCTTCTGCCATTTTATCATGAACTTCCTGAAAAGTGTCAGAAGGTGCAATTTCCACTTCAGCTTTTAAAAGCATATCGCCACTGTCCAAGCCCTTTGCCATATACATGGTTGTAATGCCTGTCACCGTTTCCCCATCGATGATTGCCCACTGCATAGGTGCTGCCCCACGATACTTGGGCAAAAGAGAGCCGTGTACATTGATACATCCGTATTTCGGCATTTCCAAAATAGGTTCTGTCAAAATCTGCCCGAAGGCAGCCACAGCAATGAGGTCAGGGGCATAAGTGCGAAGTTCCGCAATGAAAGCAGGGTCTTTCACCTTTTCCGGCTGCAAAACCGGAATTCCATGGGCTAAAGCACATTCCTTTACAGGAGAAAACACCATCTTCTTTCCCCGTCCTTTGGGTTTATCCGGTTGTGTAATAACCAGAACCACTTCATGCTTTGTCAGCAAGGCTTCCAAAGAAGGAACTGCAAAATCAGGTGTTCCCATAAAAACAATACGCATAAATTGCCTCCTTTATACTTCTTCTGTTTCTTCTTCATCTGGAAGGACTTTATCAATATATAAAATACCATCCAGATGGTCAAGTTCATGGCAAAGTGCCACTGCCATAAGTTCTTCGCCTTCTACAATTATCGTTTCACCCTTTCGGTTCATGGCTTCTACTTTAACATAGGAAGGGCGTTCCACCCTGCCACTTGCATTGGGAACACTAAGGCAGCCTTCGTAATCAATTTGAGTGCCTTTCTGTTCCAAAATTACAGGGTTAATCAGCTCCAGCAGTCCCTCGCCGATGTCAATAACCACGACACGTTTTAACACACCAACCTGTGGTGCTGCCAAACCAACACCGTTTGCTTCATACATCGTGTCTGCCATATCGTCCAGCAGTGTCAACAAATGGTCGTTGATTTCTTTTACTGGCTTACAGATTTTTCGCAGCACTTCGTCTGTACTAATTCTGATTTTTCTTATTGCCATTTTGCTATTTCCTCCTACAAATTCCCCTTAAAATACAAAATATATTTTTCCGGGAAACATCATCATTTTATTTATTGACCATCATTATACTACAAAATACAGTTCTATACAATATCCCTTGGATTGAAAGCCCCATGAAAACGAGCCTTGCGTCCCCATTTCTTTTTTGCCTTTTCCATACAGTACACGGCAAAAGCTTTCAGCCGTTCTCCGTCTTTCCCCTTTACCAAAATCCTCCATCTGTATTCTCCACGAAACTTGGAAAGTGCCGCAGGAGAAGGTCCCAGAATAGAAAACCCTGTTTTTTGGTTATAGTATGCCATAACAGAGCCAAGATACACCGCTGCTTGTATGGTATCTTCTTCCTTTTCTCCTGTAATCAATACAGAAAACAACTGGAAAAAAGGCGGATATTCCATCATATTCCGCATTTGAATTTCCTGTTCATAAAATCCCTTATAATCCTGTTTTGCTGCCAACTGAATAGTATAATGGTCAGGAGAATAGGTCTGAATGTAAACCTTACCGGGAAGTTCTCCCCGACCGGCACGTCCTGCCGCTTGGGTAATGAGCTGAAAACAAGTTTCTGTTGCCATGTAGCTTTCTCCATGCAGAGAAAGGTCTGCCGCCATAATGCCCACTAATGTAACCTTGGGAAAATCGTGTCCCTTAGCAATCATCTGCGTTCCCACTAAAATATCTGCTTTTCCGCTACCAAACAGCTCCAAAATCTGCTCATGACTATGCTTTGTACCGGTTGTATCCAAATCCATACGCAGAACAGTCGCTTGCGGGAAAAGACGATGGACTTCTTCCTCAATTTTCTGTGTTCCCGTACCAAAATAGCGGATATACTTAGAACCGCAAGAGGGGCATACTTTCGGTATAGGCACTTGTCTGCCGCAGTAATGACATAAAAGGGCATTTTCCTTTGCATGGTAGGTATAGGTAATATTACATTGGGGACAGGTGAGGGCTTCTCCACAGGCTCTACAGGAAACAAACGTAGCATAGCCACGGCGGTTCAAAAACAGCATGGTCTGCTCTTTCTTTTCCAAATTCTCTGCAACAGCATCTCTAAGTGCTTTGCTGAATGGGGAGCGGTTGCCCTCCTCCAATTCCTTTCGCATATCCACAATGATTCCCTCTGGCAAAGTATTGTGTTTCGTTCTTTCTTTCAGTTCTATTAGACAAAAATCCCCCTGTGTAGCATGATAGTAGCTGTCAAGGTCAGGTGTTGCACTGCCCATGACAAATAATGCCCCCGTAATCTCCGATAACTTTTGTGCCACATCTCTTGTGTGATACTTTGGTGTAATATCGGAAACATAGCTGTTTTCGTGTGACTCGTCCATCACAATTATGCCAAGGCGGGGAAAAGGCATAAACAATGCCGACCTTGGACCAATCATGACAGAAACCTCGCCGTCCCTTGCCTTTTTCCACTGGTCCAGCCGTTCCCCCATGGAAAGGCGACTGTGTGTCACGGAAACTGCACGACCAAAACGGGAAATAAACCGCTCCATAATAAGAGGAGTCAATGAAATTTCCGGCACAAGGACAACTGCCTGTTTCCCCTCTGCCAGCGTATCCGCAATGAGCTGCATATAAATTTCTGTTTTTCCACTGCCTGTAATGCCATGCAGCAACACAGGACGCTTATTTTCTTTCTGTTTCTCTTCCCGAATCAAAGCGAGGGCATTTGCTTGTTCCGCCGTTGGCTGAAAGGGTTTTGTTTCTTGGTAATCCTCCACACAAAATACATCTCTTTTTTCTTCCTGCCTCACTTCCTGTAAAATGCCTTTCTTCAATAGGGTTTGAATGGGAGAATCTGTCACGGCTGCCTGCTCCTTTAACGCTTTCCGCTCCATTTTCTCTTCCTGTGTCAAAAGTGCCAGAACCCTCGCCTGTCCCGAAAGACGTTTATCTTTTTTTGCTTTTTCCCAAGCCTCTTTCCAAAGGCTCTCATCTGTACAGAGAGAAATCAGTCGTTTTTCTTGTTTATAATCACTTCGCCATACTCTCTGTTTCAAAGATACCAAACCTTTTTCCTGCAAAGACTGTAAAACCGGCTGCAATCTGCCGTCCCATTCCCCTTCTGCATCATGCACCGGCACACTGCCGCCTTCTTCTTTGAGAAACGCAAGAAGACTCTCTTCCTGCTGAGAAAGTTCTATGTCCGAAAAAGAAGCAGAAAGCACAATCATCCATACACTTTTTGTACGAATCCCCGCAGGCATAACAGCCTTCAGACACTGGTTCAGCGTGCAAAAATACGCTTTTTTCATCCACTGTGCCAAAGCCAGAATAGACGGCGTAAAAACAGGCTTTCCTTCGTCCAATATCTCCAATATTTCTTTTATTTTTTCCAAAGGCACTTCTGTCTTGGCGGAAAGGGAAATGACATAGCCTTCCGTCTTTGCATTACGTCTTCCAAAAGGAACGATAACACGCTGCCCAACCTGCATTTCCTCTTCCCATTTGTCAGGTACTTTGTAATCAAAGGTTCTGTCTGCCTCTGGATTTCTGCTGTCTATGATAATATGTGCAAACAAAAGTCTTCCCCCTTTTACGGAAAATAGAAAAAGGTGTGGAAAAAAAAGCAGGTATGCCACTTTTCCCAACACCCTTTGCGCCGCTTATTCTACAATATCTGCCTGCACTGGTTCTTCATCTGCACTTGTTTCTTTGCGTTCTTCTGTTTCTTCTACTTCCACGGGTTTGCCCTGACGCACACCAATTTTTCCCTGATACAATTCATTTACCGCAATAGAAACGGGTTTATCCACCTTCGTGTCATCTACCAATGGTTTTTCATGGTCTACCAACTGTCTGGCACGCTTTGCTGCTGCAATCACAATGGTGTATCTACTGCTCAGTGTAATATCGTGTGTATTTTTTGAGATAACCTCCAACAGGTCTGAATAAGATGGTCTTAACATAATCAAATCTCTCCTTTAAAAATCTTTTTAATTTCTTTATTTCTGCTGCACTTCATTGACTCTGCTTTAACTATAGAAAGGATATCCTCCGTTGCCTGCTCTATGGTGTCATTGATAACAACGTAATCATATTCTTGCACAAATTCCATTTCTTCCAATGCTCTGTGAATACGGCGATTGATGGCTTCCTTGTCCTCCGTACCACGATTGGTGAGTCTTCTGCCCAACTCCTCCAGATTGGGGGGAACAAGGAAGATCAAAATGCCTTTGGGATACAGCTTTTTCACCTGCAATGCACCCTGTACTTCAATTTCCAGTATCACATTCTGTCCCTGCATCATTTTTTCTGTCACATAGGTTCTGGGTGTACCATAACGGTTACCACAAAATTCTGCCCATTCCAAAAGTTCTTGGTTATCTATCATGTGCTGAAATTCTTCCTTGGTGCGAAAAAAATAATGCACGCCATCTTGTTCTGCCCCTCTGGGTGCTCTTGTAGTAGCGGAAATGGAAACAGAAAAGTCCTCTTTTGCCTTTAACTGTTCCACAATGGTACCTTTCCCCGAACCGGAAGGCCCTGAAATAATCAATAATAATCCCTGTTTTTTCATACTGTATTCCCCTTCTGTTCCATAGTCAGTCTGCCGCCTAATGTTTCGGGCATATTGGGCGAAAGCACCACATGACCGTCATCCATAATAATCACGCATCTCGTTTTTCTGCCATATGTAGCATCAATAAGTGCCCCTTTTTCTTTTGTTTCCTGCACAATTCTCCTGACAGGCGCAGACTCCGGACTGATGATTGCAATAACACGGTTTGCAGAAACCACATTTCCGTACCCGATATTTAAAAATTGAATTTTTTCCATAACATCACTCCAAATTCTGAATCTGTTCTCTGATTTTTTCTATTTCACTTTTCAGTTCTATGGTTGCTTTCGCAATACGAATATCATTTGCTTTAGATGCAATGGTATTGGTTTCTCTGTTCATTTCCTGCACAAGGAAATCCAGCTTTCTGCCTACCTGACCGCCTTTTTCCAAAATGTCACGAAGCTGTTTCAGATGGCTTTCCAGCCGTATAATCTCCTCATCTATACAGCCTTTGTCTGCAAGGATAGCAACCTCTGCTGCAATCCGCTGGGGGTCAATATCCACGCTGCCCATGAGCTCTTTCAAGCGGTTTTGCAGCTTTTCCTGATACTCTTTCACCACCATTGGCGAAAAGGTTTTGACTTCCTCCACCAAAGCTGTAATGCGGTCTGCCTTTTTCAGCATATCATTTTTGAGATTTTCCCCTTCCAAACTACGCATAGAGACAAAATTCTCCAAAGCCGTTTCCAAAGCAGGCTGAAGTGCCGCCCAGATAACATCGTCCTCTTCATGCGTTTTTTCTACCGTAATCACATCGGGAAATCTTGCGACAAGTTCTACCATATTTCCTTCCCACTGTCCCAGTATTTCCTGTATGTCCCGCACCTTTTCTGCATAAGCCTTTGCCAATTCTTCGTTAAGCCTTACCTCCACATCATCGGCAGAAAAAGATTCAAATGTAATATATACATCAGTTTTGCCACGGAATACCTTTTGCATAATGGTTTTTTTGATTCTGTCTTCCAACCCAGAAAGGGAACGGGGCAGTTTAATGCTCAAATCCAGATAACGATAATTGACAGATTTCATTTCCACTGTAAATTTTCGTTTCTCCGCTATATACTCCCCTCTACCATAGCCTGTCATACTTCTCACATTTGTACCTGCACTCATGATTTTGCACGTCCTTTTCTTCTCATTCCAAATACCCTTTTCTTTTCAGTTGTTTCATTATATCGACTTTCTCTCTGCTTGGCAACAAAAAA
>JAHHTX010000024.1 GCA_020024255.1 Anaerotignum sp. | reverse complement strand
AGTTCCAATGGCAAAAAGCCTTGAAACTTCTGCTTTTCCTCATGGGAAGTAAATTCCCACTGCGGATTCCATTTGGGAAACCCTTCGTTTCCCAAACCCTTCCGCATTTTTAAAATGGGTTAAAAACTGCTTTTTCGACAGTCTGAAGCCTGAATCCTTCCAGATACAGGCTTTTCCTTTTACCAAAAATACAAAAACGGATTACATATTCTTTTTAAAACTTTCTTTTCTTCTTGATACAGCTTATGGGTCTTTTGTGTATCTTGCTCCTGTAAACGTTCATCTCCATGAAGGGAATACCCTGACGGTTCGTTTTTATCAGCATAATAAATATGGTCAATGGCTCCGGTTTCCCCGTTGTAAATCGCTTTCATATTAGGCACTACATCTGGCGGCATGACATGTATCACATCTTGACTGTCCCGAAAATCCCGAATCATCACAGCAAGCACATCTCTTTCCTGTACCATTTTCATCTGCTCACTGAGGGGAATATCCTTCGGAATCTCTTTTTTCTGCATTTTTCCATTCAAATCTTCCCATTCGATAAAATCCTGTATACCGCCCTTTACGAAGGTAGGCTTCCCCTCATCATCATATACAATCTCTGTTCCCGGCTCCATTTCCATAGGCACAGTTGCTGCCCGTACCTGCACAGAAATCATAGACATACAGAAAAATGCTGTCACACCTGCCGCAAAATACTTTCTTGTTCTCACCTCATTCATCTCCTTCACTTTTCTCTATTTTTCTCTATTTTCTCTATTCTATCAAACGACTAATACACCCCTATTACTTCTCTTTTACTTTTCTATTACTTTTTTATTTCTTTTCTGCCATTTACGCTACCCCTTTGCAAAAAGTTTCTCCTTTCGCTTTTCTTTCTTCCCAAATAGTGTATAATGATTTTCGTATGATTTTTTGAAAGGAGTTTTTTTATGACATCAAAACAGAAAGGAATTTTCTTTATTCTTTGTTCTGCATTTTCTTTTGCACTCATGAATCTTTTCATCCGACTTTCCGGTGACCTGCCTTCTTTGCAAAAAAGTTTTTTTCGCAATTTTGTGGCACTGCTTTTTGCCGCTGGCATTTTATTTAAGGAAAGACCTCCTTTTCCCCGTAGTCCCAAATCTATTGGACATCTGCTATTGCGTTCCATCTTTGGTACAGTAGGGATTCTCTGCAATTATTATGCTGTAGACCATCTGCTTCTTTCCGATGCGTCTATGCTCAACAAAATGTCCCCCTTCTTTACCATCATTTTTGCTTTCTTTCTTTTAAAAGAAAAGCCAAACCGTGTACAGATTATTTCCATTTGCGTTGCTTTTCTGGGGGTTTTGTGTATTGTCAGACCTTCCGGTCTGCCTCATATGGATCTTTTCCCTGCCATTATTGGGCTTCTTGGTGGTATCACCGCAGGTGCAGCATACACTTATGTCCGTTCTTTGGGGCAGCAGGGTGTAAAAGGGCCTTTCATCGTGTTCTTTTTCTCTGCATTTTCCTGTTTGGTCACATTGCCTTATCTGCTGTTTCGCTTTCACCCCATGACGGGAAAACAACTCTTTTTCCTTCTTCTTGCAGGACTTGCAGCGGCAGGTGGGCAATTTTCCATTACCGCCGCATATTGCCATGCACCGGCTAAAGAAATTTCCGTTTATGACTATGCCCAGATTCCTTTTTCAGCACTTCTCGGATTTGTGGTATTTCAGCAGATTCCCGATGCCTTTAGTTGGCTGGGCTATGGTATCATCTGTTCTACGGCTGTTGCCATGTTCCTCTATACCACACGCCATGCAAACACACAATAAAAAGGAGAATGTCTATGTTTTTAGAACGTACACTTGCCACATTGGCAGCCATCAAAAACCCAAGACTGCAACTGCCCATTTTCTATGAAAGCCCGATTGCACTCCGTTTTGAAATTGGTGATCCGGAACTTTCACCGAAATCTCCCCATTACTTCCAAGCGGGACTTTTGCGGGCTGCATTGCTTTATGAACAAATACCAAAACTGGATACGCTCCTTTGGGTGTTATACCGCAGTCCTGACACAGACAGCGAAATAGATACATTGCTGGAACGTTTCTGTACATTGGCGCACCTGCCTAATGCTGCAGAAGTCTATGCACAAAATACCATAGACTGCCATGGCGATCCGCTTACCCGAATCTTTTTCTTTTGGGACATGAAAGAAACACCACCGCATACAGCATCTTTATTAGAGGGTATTCTAAAAACGGATTTTGCCGGATTTTCAGAGCTTTCCTCTGCGGTATTCTTTTTTGATACAACACACCATATCCTCCTACATCTCTATGATGACAGAGGGATGGATATTGTAGCAGAAAAAGCAGAAACCCTCGCCCCCCTCTATGCCTCTTTTCCAAACTGGCTTTTGGATTATGACAGAAAGCGGATGGACACTGTTTTTGCCCCACATAACGAATAACAATAAAAACAGCCGTTGTGGGAATCATTCCTACAACGGCTGTTTTTACCGAGCGTTTAGTGTGGAAGATGCGTACTGGCTGTCTTTGACCACCGATGTGTTTTCTGATCATCTTTTCGGCTGAACGACCAAAAGATTGTATTTTTACAATCCTGTATCGTTCCAAGCCTTCCACATATTCTCCCATTTCTCTCAAAACACCTGCATTTTCAATCATAAAATACTTCCTTTCCAATACTTTTATGTTGTATGGGAGTTTATCTTTTCTTATCCGTTTTATTACAGCACAGGGTTTCTGTTTTTGTGTCACCGACTCAATGGTTTGTATGATTGAGAATAGAAACAATGGCTTCCGGTGCACATTTATTGATTTCATGACCTGCACTGGGAATGATATGTAATGGCCACCTTGGCATTAGTGCGTTCAGCTCTTTAGATGCCTTTATGTTTGCATGATCCTTTTCGCCGCAGACAATAGTCACCGGACAGTTCACTTTGTTTAGCTTGGAGCTGAAATCCAAAGAACGCATGGAGTGCGACAGCTTTATCATATCGCTTTTTGAAATACCCATTGTTGCAAAGGCTTTATGGGGCATACAGCGAAAGAGGATATTTTGAAAATCAATCAGCAGGGTTGGAACCCGATACTGTACGCCAATCAAAATCAAAGAGGATACCTGATTGCCGTGCTGGATTGCATAATCCAGTGCAAGTATTGCACCCAAGGAAAGACCACAGAGTACAAATGGTTCCGTAGTATCTGCATATCTGTTTTCAAGCTGAGAGAAAATGGTTGAATAGGTGACAGCCTTACCACCCAACGAAAAAAGTTCCGGGCAATCTGCATCAGCACAGGATATCTGTTCCATAACTGCATTCCAGTCCTTCGCCGTCTGCCCTAATCCGTGTAAAAAGACAATCTTCATTTCCGCTCCTTCTCCTGTAAATCGGCGACCATAATATATTCTTCTGCATTTTCACTGACAACGTAAAATCCGGCTGTCTGATACATTTTTACGGCATAATTTGCTTTCTGAACCGATAAGGAAACCTTAGGATAGCCCTGCGATTTCAAAACCAAAAGCAATTCTTTTAACAGTGCTGTTCCGATGCCCAGTCCACGATAGTCTTGATATACTGACATCGCCAAAGAGGGGGTGTCCTCATCAAGATGTCCGTAATCGTTCATGATACGCACCCAGATAGTGCCCACAATTTGTCCCTGCATTTCTGCAACCAAAGCCCTGTCGTGTTTCCGTGTTCCAAAGTCAACGATATACTCCTGCAATTCCGGAAGATTTATCACAGCTCTAGGAGGCGGCTTGACACCGTCCGGAATATAAATTGCTTCGTACAAAAAATCACTTAACAGCACATATTCTTCTTTTTTCATCTCTCGTATAATATAGTCCATCACTCAACTCCAAATTATGAGCACTATTGCTTTCCTTTTCCCATATTCGCAATCCAATTTGTTGTCAGACCAAAGGCAAGCCGCAAGTCCTCTTTTCTCATACCACGCCTTTTCAATGTATTTGATACCTAATATGCATCTGCCTTTCTTTCAACACACAAATGTTTTGCCTCACTGAAAAAGATTTCCTGCCAGATGTGTCACTTGTAGGTGATAGCGTATTGGCATTCTATGCTCTAAAACATAGCATCTTGAAAAGCACGATAAACGCTTTCCCTATCAATGTAGTTAGTTCTAATTAAATCTGCCTGCCAAGGACGCTCAGCAACCCGATCTCGGTTTTGGTCAATCTTTGCGTCCAACGCATCAATAAATTTCTCAATAAACGGCTCAAAGGAATCCTTCAGCATATTGGAAAGTCCATTGCTGATTCCGGCGTTGTCCATCTTACCCATAAGGGTCTTGTATTGTTCAGCAAGATGTCTGCCTAAATCGCTGTCATCAGTCTTGCGTGTGAAAGTATCCCATTCAGGATTTCGCAGCTGTTGAGAAAGTTCTTTGGCAAATACGCCTGCATATGCCAAATCTCTTTCGCCGTAGGGAGCTTTCCCGCTCACAATCGGCACTTTTTCTCCTGACACAGCAGAAACACTTTCACGCAACTGTGCTGCCATATAACCATCATCTTGTTTTAGCCATTGCTTATTTGGATCGGTAATTTTGCCATAAATATCATGTTGAGAAAGATGTTCAGTATAGGCATTCGATTTTCCATCAATTACCGCCAAGACACTGTTTCGCATCTCCTCAGCGGTACCGGACTGTCCAAGTCCTTCATAAAAGCCGCCGATATGTTCTGCATAGGTGTTTGCCATCTCGTCTTTTGCTTTTATATAAATCTGCTCCAGCTTCTGCAATTCCGCTTCCTTCTTGTCACCGGTAAACTGTGTTTGGATACGGTCTTTCAAAACAGCATAACGAGAGGCAAGGTAATCTGCTTTCTGCTCAAAACGCTGGACATTATCGAAGTTCACATTCATGTCCAAATCACTTTGGACACCCTGCCAGTCAATTTCATTACCCAGTCCATTTTTGATTAAATCATTTCTGAAACTTTCCAGTTCTTCTTTGGAAATTTCATCCTTCAGTATCAGCTTTACAGGGTCTGATGAAGTGCGGACAAAGGTATCACCATCAAAATAGCCATCAATCCGAGATTGTTTCATATACTGATTGACGAGGGCATCTTCCTCTGTAAAGGTTAGCTCCTCAGAGGCAGGAATGAGTTCCTTTTGCAACGACAGATCCGGAGTCAGCCAAGTGTAGGAAACGGGGGTAATAGCTTGCATTTGACCTCGATTTGGTTGATAGATTCCCGTTTCATTTCTCTGCTGCGTTTGTGTGCCAATCTCTGCACGATCATATTGTGGACGAGATGCTTTACTTGCTTCATGATGTAAATTGGTTGAAACGCCCATCACTCCACGGTTGTTCATGAAGGAGTGCGCTCGCATTTGACCAATCTGACCAATCTGACCAATAAACATAATCAATCACCTTCTATTCTATATTGTTATTGTTGTTTTCAAAGATAAATCAGGATACTCTGTATTACGCCATTGTATCAATGCCCTGCTGATATTCATCAAGGATACTAGTATCAAAGGCTTGTCCATGCTGCCATCCGGGAATACGAGATCGTATAAAGTCATTCAATCTGCGAGCTTCTGCATTATGGATTTGATGCAGTGTATGTCCTGCGTGCTTACGATCTTCCACTGGAATTTTCGGTAAGTATGCTTTAATCGCATCAGATAAGTTATTCCCATCAGGACCAGACATACCATAGTATTTTTTCATATCATCAAGTACCATATCTTTTACCTGCTGTTCCACTTCTTTGTCCACAGGAATGATTTTGAAATCGGATGCTTTCAGCCCTGTAATATCCATACCTTCAGGGCAATATGGATTGACATGACCCTTTGGAGGTAACGAACCGTTTGCCAGTTTCGGTTCAGCGCTTTGACGCTGATATCGTTCTCTGCTTGTCATCATTCTTGCAATATCATTGATTGTCATTTCTTGCGCTCCTTCCTTTTTATTTGTATCCAAAAAGTTAGATGTCCCAGTTCTTTCTTGGCTGCACACCCGACATATCGTTCTCCAGATGCTGCTGAAAGAAGTGCTGTCGGAGAGCCTGCTGGCTGATTTCCTGCTGATACACCTTTTGGTCGATACTCTTCTCCAAAAGCATCTTTTGCATCAGCTGATGCTTTTGGCGTTCATTTGTCACATACTCGCTGTCCTGCTTACGCTGTGCCGCCTTGCGGTCGGCATACATACGGTCAGAACGGTAGAACGCACCTTCGCTTTTTTGTCAGCAAGTGCTTTCTTTGACGCTCTGACAGCTGCACTGTCATGGGGAAAAACATTTGCACCATAGCTGGTTGCGCCGGCTCCGGTGATTGTTGTTGTAACATGGGCAGCAATAGGAACTCCATGGGAAGCTCTTGCATCTGCACGAAGCCAATCCATAATCTCTTTGCGATATGCAGGATCTTCTTTCATTCTTTTGAACCCATCTTCTGTAATATGTACAGAGTTGGACAGAATCGCCGAGGAGTTCATTTTATCAATTTCAGCCAGTTCCTTATAAATTTCCTGCTTGAAGGCTGTCATTTCTTCCTTTGGTGTCATAGGGACAGCCGAGGTGGTCTTGTCTGTCTGTTCTGTTTTGCCTGCCTGCTCATTTTGCACCATCAAACCAAAACGCATACCGCCCTTTTTGGCTGTTTTGGCATCTGTTTGGTACGCACCGGCAGAACTTGAAAAACCGTTGATTTGCATATGGTCATCTGTCCTTTCTTAAATTATTATGCTGCGGCTTTCATTTATACCTGTATATTCAGGCAAGAACTTTTCTCATCTTTCCTCGTCAGGAATAGAAAACTCTCATTATGCTTTCTCATTGATGAAATGAGAAATTGCAGGTGTGCCGTATAGGTTGGAGGACATAACATCTGTATGGAGCCTTACCTCTCCTTCTTGCAGACTTTTCTGAAAGTCCTTTAAACCCATCGTATACTTTTCGTATGTGGACATACCTGCATCATAAGGCTTGCTGTGACTCTGGTTTTTATGGAAAAATTGTGTCCAATAAAGGGCATTATTCATATGTCTATATGCACCATCATTCATTTTATGTAAAGACTGCTTTGCAGCATACTTTGCACCATGAACAAAAGCGTCCATCATATCCCCAGATGCTTTGTAATGCTCCATTGTTTTATCATAGACATTCCAAATCGCTTTACGGTCCAACGCAGCGTAACCGCTTTTGTCATGTAAGGCGGCTCCTTTATCTCTTAAATCCGATAACTTCTTATCCAAACGGTCAAGCGTATGCTCCATAAATCCGTTCAACATTTTGGTGAGCGTATGATCCAAAGAAGAACTGATGCCATGTTCTTTTCTCAAATACTCGGTTTTCATGGACAGCATAGCGAAATCCAAACCAATTCGTTCTTCATCCATGCCAAGTGCAGAATCTTCCCACTGCGTCAGTTCAGAAACATATCTCCCCAAAATATCTAAATCATTCTGTGTATAATGGTTGGTTTTTGTGGTTTCATGAGAAACGGTCTGCACATCTTTTCCACGCAGCAGCGATGCAACATATTCATCATCTTGCAGCAGCCATTCATCTTTTGTTCCTTTTAATTTTGCAAAATCAGGGCTGCTTGATAGGTATTCTTCATATTCTTTTGCTTTATTGTTTACGCCATCAATCACAGACTGATAGATTTTTTCTTTTTCTCCCACCAAGCCGTTTTGCTCTAAAAATCCACCAACGACCTCGGAATAGCTTTTCGCCAATTCCTCGGTAGCAGATTGATAAAGAGCATCCAGCTGTTTCATCTGCTGATCGACTTCGGCACCAGAAAAGTTTTTCTGTATTCTGTTTTTCATCGCTGCATATCTGGAAGCCAAATAGTCAGTTTTTTTGTTAAAATCTTCGGGTTTCAAATAAAATGTAGGCGAGTCCACATCGAAACCGATTCCCTTTAAGTCAAATTCGAAATCGCTCCAATCAATCTCTTTACCGATTCCGTTTTTCTGCAATTTTTCTTCGAATGCTTTCAGTTCATCTGCACTTGGATTGGGATTTTGCAGATTTACTTTTCCGCCATTCAGCGCATCATATAAGTTAAAAGAACCCGCTTTGTTCCATTGCTTTAACAGTGCATCATGTTTTGTATAACCATTGTCAGAAGACACCAAAGAACCGCTGAAAACGGCTTGCTCAGTTGTTCCTTGAGAACGAGTAACAACTTTGTGCTCTGTCATTTGATGCTGTTTAAGCTGAGAGGAAAATGATGCGTGGTTTTTTGCAACTGGTAAATTTGGTATTCTCATTCTGATAACTCCTTTCCGTTATATTAGTTAGGAATACAACATATATCATGAAGTTCCTTTCATCTATCAGATCAATACAAACCAGACAGATATCCTCTTATATAATATCGTCTTTTCTTTGAAAAACTTAAATATTTCGGTGGGGCAAGTCTATACTTTCGTCAATATTCACAATGCTTTTCTTGTTTTTCCGCTCATCACCATATACCCCTTTATTTTTTTGAAAATAAGTCGATATATGCGATAAAGAAGCAATGTTTTCTGTTAGGAAAAATAATACAAGGAGGAAAAACAATGACAATCAATGACATTGCAAGAATGATGGCAAACAGACAGCGGTATCAGCATCGTGGGTTTGAGCAGTTTGCCAACCACAGCAATACCCCTCCTGCCGGTCATAAATACTATGAGGACGGGATGGATATTACAGGGATGAAGGCAGCAGACTTTAAGACAATTCCTGTGTCCAAAGAAATGGAACAGAAAATGAAAGATATTGCATTTGACCACATGAAAAATTACTATGGAATGACAGGTGAAGGCAGTGGTGAAATGGCAGAAGCAATTAAGTCGTATTACCCACAGATTCCAAAGGGAGATCGAATCCATGCAGCAAGGACGCTTGACAAAATCCATCGCACAGAAGCCAATAGATTAAATGACTTTGTAAAATCCCGTGTTCCCGGATGGGAAGTTGGGAAACCTTTTGATACCAGTATCCTTGATGAATACAAACAAGGTATTGATATGAAAGCATAACTTCAGACAAGAGCCATAAAGGTCATGGCATTTTATGCCGTGACCAAGGGTGTCAACAAAGCTGCCCCCTTTGTCAATCAAGGCTTTGACGAACAGACAGAAAGATAAAGCAAAAGTTCCCATGGCAAAAAAGCCTTGAAACTTCTGCTTTTCCTCATGGGAAGTGAATTCCATACATTCATACATTGCAAGAAAAAAAGCAGAAATCCCGAAAATCGGAATCTCTGCCTTTTTCTTAGGACTGTTTTTGTACAGTCCCTTTTACATATTCTTACATTTTTTCCAGAAAATCTATAATCGGATTCAGCCAATCCTCTTGGAAATTTTCAATCTCTCCCTTATCTGCCATAGACGCAATTTCCGGATTGATGGGCAATCTGCATACAACAGGAATGTGATACATTGCCGCAATTTCTTCAATATGGCTTTCCCCAAAAATGCGATGTTGCTTGCCACAGTCAGGACAGACAAAATAAGACATATTTTCCACAATACCCAAAATCGGTACATTCATCATCTGCGCCATCTTGACCGCTTTGCCTACAATCATACCTACCAATTCCTGTGGAGAAGTTACAATGATAATGCCATCAATGGCAATGGACTGGAATACCGTAAGTGGTACGTCCCCTGTGCCGGGAGGCATATCAATAAACATATACTCCTCGTTTTCCCAAATAACATCACGCCAGAACTGTTTTACTGTTTCTGCAATAACAGGACCTCTCCATACAACAGGGTCAGTGTCATGGTCAAGGAGCAAGTTTACAGACATCACATCAATGCCTGTCTTTGTTTTGCAGGGAAGCATTCCCTGTTCTGTACCATAGGCTTTTTCCTTAATGCCAAAGGCTCTGGGAATAGATGGACCTGTAATATCTGCATCTAAAACAGCTGTCTGTCTGCCTTTTTTTTGCATCAGCACTGCCAGTGTACTTGTCACCATGGATTTTCCTACGCCGCCCTTGCCACTAACAACACCAATGACCTTTTTAATGTTGCTATTGGGATTTGGTGCTACCAAAAAATCTGCCGGTTTGCGGTGTCCACAATCCGAAGAGCAGCTTCCACAGTTATGGGAACAATTTTCACTCATATCCTAACATCTCCTTTATTTCATCTCATCTTTTTTATATTTTTTCTTTTTGTTCATCTTTTTTGCAACACATCTTATTGCATTTTTTGCCGCATGGTCTTTCCGCCCCCTCGCAAAGGTCGTACTCCCCACCGAAAATCAAAAGGTTTTTTCCATGCACCAAAGCGTCTGCAACCTTTCGCCTTGCTTCATTATATACGCCCTGTACCGTTGTTCTGGCAACGCCCATCTGTTCTGCACATTCTTCCTGCGTATATCCTGCCAAATCAATCAAACGCAGTGTTTCATATTCATCAATTGCCAATACGATTTTCTGTCCACCACAGGGAATATCCAATGGGCCAAACAGGCTACTTTTAGGCATAGCACAAACCTTTCTGCACTTTCTTGGTCTTGACATCGACTTTCCCTCCGTTTCCGACATATGTTGCTTACTCTTTTAGTATACTCTGTTTTCGACATATGTCAATATAGAAACTTTTTTCTTTTTCATGAAAACTTTTGCAGATCTGCCTTTGTATCTACATCCCAAAGGGCACAAATAGAAGAACAGGCGTAAATATATACATTTTCTCCCGCTTCCGCCAAAATGCGGCTGCCACCTTTATCCCCCTCCAATTGCAGTAGCTTTTTCGCATATTTTCCGGAAAAAATGCCGGGATTTCCTCTCCTTTCTCCAAAGGCAACACAACCAAGTTCTTTACCCGATGTCAAAAAGCCTGCCACAAAGCCTTCGATTTCCTTGGTGGAAAGCAAAGGCTGATCTGCGACAAAAAAGAGATAAGCACAATCGTCCTTTATGCCTGTTTCGCACAAGGCACACTGAATAGAAGAGGAAATACCTTTTTCCGAGCAGGGATTCCATACTGTTTTTCCTGCCCTCTTTTGTATATCTTCTTCCACAGCTTTCTCACTAACTACCACTAGAAGCCGCTCTCCTCTCTTTGCACACAACCTCTGCATACGGTCAAAAGCGTGCCGATATAGTGGTTTTCCCTTTACGGGGAACAGCAACTTATTTTCTTTGCCAAAACGACGACTTTTTCCTGCGGCCAATAAAATCCATTCAATTTTCACGTTCCAAAATCCCCATAACGATTTTTTCCGGTGTAATAGGCAATTCTCGTATACGAACACCCGTTGCGTTGTATACCGCCTGTGCAATGGCAGGAGAAGGCGTGTTAATGACAATCTCCCCGATGGACTTTGCACCGAAAGGCCCTGTCTGTTCATAGCTGCTGTCAAATTCTACCCGCAGTTTTCCCATATCCAAACGTGTGGGGATTTTATATTGCATGAGAGAATTTTCTGCTACATAGCCCCTTTCATCATAAATAATATCTTCATACAACGCCATACCAATGCCTTGCACCAGACCGCCCTCTACTTGTACCCTTGCCAGATTGGGATTGATGGGCGTTCCACAATCTACAACTGCCGCATAGTCCACCAGTTTAACCGTACCTGTTTCCAAGTCCACTTCCACTTCTACAGCACCAGCCATAAAGGGCGGAGGAGAAACAGGCGAAGAATGCGCCTCTGTGGCATAGAGCGCATCTTTTGATGCACACATCACGACATTTCCCAAATCCTTACGGCTGATACTTCTGCCATCTGCCACCACAAATACCCTGTCTCCATCAAAATCTACTTCTTCCACCATACAGCCCAGCTTTTTGGCACCAAATGCTTTCATCTTACCAATCAAGGTTTCACAAGCCTTTACTGTTGCCATACCTGTCACATAGGTGGTACTAGAAGCATAAGAACCTGTATCATAGGGAGAAATATCCGTGTCTACCCCATGTACAATAATATCATCATAAGAGCAGTCCAGTGCTTCTGCCGCTATCTGTGCCAGCACTGTATCACAGCCTGTCCCCATATCTGCCGCACCAATGGAAAGAGTATAAAATCCATCATCATTGATTTTCAAAGAAACAGAGCCTGTATCAAGATTGGAGATACCAGAACCCTGCATTGCCATAGCAATCCCAACTCCCCGCACTTTTCCATCAGGCATAACACGGCTTGGATATTTGTCCTTCCAACCAATCATTTCTGCAGCCCGCTCCAAACAACGGTCTAAAGTACAGCTGCTTGCCGTTTCCCCATAATAACCGTGCATGACATCGCCTTCTCTTGTCAGGTTCATTTCACGGAGCTTTACTGGGTCCATATTTAATTTTACTGCCAGTTCATTGACTGCCGATTCTACAGCAAAAATCCCCTGTGTTGCACCATATCCACGGTATGCTCCGGCAGACATCTTATTGGTATAAACCACATCATACTGAAAGCGAAAAGCTTCCGCTTTACTATAAAGAGGGATAGATTTATGCCCCGATAGTCCTACAGTGGTAGGGCCATGCTCCCCATATGCACCTGTATTGGAAAGCGTCTTAACTTCAATTCCATGAATATATCCTTCTTTGTCTGCGCCGATTCGTACTTTGATTTCCATTTCGTGTCTGGGTGTAGACGCAATCATACTTTCCTCTCTGGTATAAATCATTTTCGCAGGGCGGCCTGTTTTCATGGTTACAATTGCAGGATAAATTTCTGCAATCAATGTCTGCTTTGCACCAAAACCACCGCCGATTCTGGGTTTAATCACACGAACTTTTGACTTCGGAATATCCAGTGCTCTTGCCAGAATACGACGCACATGGAAAGGAACCTGCGTTGCACTGACTACTTCCAGTCTGCCATAGGTATCCATGGTTGTATAGGTACGGAATGTTTCCATCATGGTCTGCTGATTTGCTTTTGTGTGGTAAGTCTGTTCAATCACCACATCGCTTTCTGCCAATACACGATCAATATCTCCATGTTCCTCTAAACCGCTGGCACAAAGGTTTCTTTGATTATCCGCACCAACCGGACAAAGAGATTCCCAATTTTCTTCAGGGTGTATCAAAATCGGATTATCCTTTGCTTGTCTAAAATCCAAAACAGGCTCCAATACTTCATATTTGACACGAATACACCTTAAAGCCTTTTCAACTGCTTTTTCTGTTTCCCCTGCCACAATGGCAACAGCATCTCCCACAAATCTTACCCTATCTTCTAAAATCAATCTATCATAAGGACTGGGTTCGGGATAGGTTTGTCCTGCCATTGTAAACCGATTCTGTGGTACATCCTTATACGTAAGGACGCAAACAATATCCGGGACTTTTTCCGCAACGGAAGTATCTATCTCCAGTATTTTTGCATGGGCATGGGGACTTCTCAATACTTTTACCACCAGACAATCCTTAGGTGCAAGGTCATCTGTATACACAGGCTTTCCTGTTACCAATGCCATGGCATCTTTCTTCCGTACTGGTTGATTGACTGTTTTCATTTCCCTCCCTCCTTCTTTTTGTGGTCCATATACCTATGGATAGCACGAAGCTGACCTTCATAGCCGGAACAGCGACAGAGATTTCCTGCCAAATATTCCCGTATTTCTTCATCTGTTGGGTCTGTTAATTCCCGAAACATGGCAATGACATTCATGATAAAGCCGGGGCTGCAAAAACCGCATTGCTCTGCCCCTTCATCTGCCAGAAAACCGCCAAATTCTTCCGCTTCCTTCTGGCAGCCTTCTATCGTGACAATACTGTGCCCATCTGCTCTTGCTGCCAATGTGGAACAGGAAAGTATGGGCTTGCCGTCCATAAGCACAGTACATAGTCCACAGTTGGAAGTTTCGCAGCCACGTTTCACACTATAGCACCCTTTTTCTCTTACAAAGTCCAAAAGTGCCATATCCGGCTCTACATTTCCTGTTACTTCTTTTCCATTGAGCCTCAATTTTATCTGCATACTGTTTCACCCCCCAAAAGCTGCTTGATGCCACGTTTTACCAAAACACCGGCAATCTGTCTGCGGTATGCACCGCTTGCTCTGGTATTATCCGCAAAACTGACACTTTCCTGCACATACTTTGCAAAATCGGCAATGGTTTCTTCTGTCACATTCCCCTGCAATATCTGGCTTTCGTCTGCAATGACTACTGGTACAGACGGTCTTGCCCCAATAACTGCGGAAAAGCCACTTTCTCTTTTTGTGACAGAACAGGATACCACAGGAAAATCAGTGGAACTATTCCGTTGAGAAAGATACACCGTTTCCAAAGGTGTCTTTTTGATGTGCACCTGCACCAAGATATCGTTGTCTTTTTTCATCTTTACAAATTCCTGCAAAGGCAGCCTGCCTTTATTATACAACTCTACCTCACAATCCATACCCAAAAGACAAGCCAGTATATCAGAAAAACCAAATCGTCCGTAGATACTTCCTCCAACAGTAGCACAGTTTCGCATTTGCACACCTACAATATATCGCAAACTTTCCTTAACTGCCCCTTTTGTATAAACATGAATGCCTTCATGCGTTTCTAGCTGCCTTAGCGTCGCCATACTGCCCACAGAAAACTCCTTTTCGTTCTCTGTAATTTCATCTAACCCCAGATTGGATAAATCAATGGCTGTCTGAATCCGTTTTTTGCCCAAACGCAGCCACAAACCACCGCCAATAATAACATTTGTTTTTTTCTGATTTAACACATAGGCTTCTTCTAAATCATGTACCTTCACATATTCTGCAATGGTAAACATATTATACCTCCTTCCAATATACTAAATTTTGTCCTTCTTTTTCCCAAAGAACAACCTGTTTTCCGTATATATTTTGCAGATTTTTCTCGAGCTCAGAGGAAAAACCTGTTTTTTGTCTTTGAAAATCTCCCACAATCCTTTTTTCATGCAGCAAAAGGATTCTATCTGCATACTGTACCGCAAGGGCAGGGTCATGGATACTGAGTACCACACCCCTTCCCTCTCTGCTCTCCTGTCGCAATCTTTGCAGAATTTCATGTTGCCTCTTAAAATCCAATGCCGCAAGAGGCTCATCTAATATCATCCATGGTGTTTTTTGCACTCGGGTACGCGCAATGGCAACCAGTTTTTTTTCTCCACCCGAAAGCTGTGTCATTTGTCTTTTGGCAACATGAGAAATGCCAAACTCTGCGAGAATCTGCCTAGCCAAACGCAAACCTTCTTTATCATAGCTTTTATAAAAAGGTGTATATGGTGCTTGCCCCATAGCCGTATACTCCTCTGCTGTACACCCCAGAGGCATTTCTTTTTCCTGCGGAATATAGGCAATTTTACGACTTTTCTCTTTTGGTTTCCAAGCCTGCACCGGCTTCCCATCCAAAAAAATCTGCCCTTTTGCCAAAGCCTGCTGCCCTAAAACAGCACGAAACAGCGTTGTTTTGCCTGCACCGTTTCGCCCCAAAAGCATCGTAACACCTTCAGCACACAAAGTAAGGGAAATATCCTGCAAAATCACCTGCCCATGTAGAGAAACCCATACTTCTCGTAACTCAATCCCCATGCTGCCACCGCCTTTCTCTTCTGGTGAGGAATAAAAACAACAGCAAAAAGGCAGCACCTAAAAAGGAAGTCAAAATACTGACAGGGATTTCCGATGCGGAAATGCTTCTTGCCAGCATATCCGCAAGCAACATAAAAATACTGCCACAAAAAAAAGACTGCACAAAATTTTCTTCATACCGTTCTCCGAAAAGCAACCGCACCATATGGGGTACAATCAAGCCAACCCAAGAAATCACACCTGCCACAGAAACCACTGCCGCCGTCAACACTGTTGCCCCAAAAATACCGCCCATGCGTACAAAACGCACAGAAACCCCTAAAGACATGGCCTCTTCACTGCCAAGGGTCAATACTTTCAGCTGCCATCTCAAGAAAAACAACAACACACACACAGGCAATATGATACCTGCCGTCACCTTCACCTCTGCCCATGTCACCGTGTGAAAACTGCCCATAAGCCAGTACTCAATAACTGCAAGCTGCCTTTCCGGATCTGCCGTATATTTCAGCAACATAATGACGGCATTGCAGAATGCCCCCAATATCACCCCTGCAAGAACAAGGCTGTATAACTTTCTGCCGCCCATGATTTTTGCCAACACCGCAGAGCAAACCACAACCAAAAGTCCCCCACCAAAGGAAAGAAATTGTAACGCTACTGCATTTCCGCCAAAAAAAAGAATTGTCGAAACTGCACCCACGGAACAGCCACTGCTGACACCCAAAACGTCTGGCGAAACCAGAGGATTTTGAAACATCCCCTGATAAAGAAAGCCGGAAAGCCCCAATGCGCCGCCTGCCACAGCCACAAAAAAAGTTCTGGGCAAACGTATGTTACAAAATACATTGACCATCATATTGTCTTTGGCAAAGCCAAACAGAATACTGCCCACATCTGCCACCGAGATATGATACCTGCCCACACAACAAGACAACATCAATGCACCTATCCAAACTACGATGATCTTCCAGAACTTTTTTTTCATATGCTTACTCCGCTTTTTCCGTTATGCCCAAATCCTCTTTGGAAACTTCAATAGCAAAAAATTCTTTGTAAAACTTTTTTGCTTCGTTAATATAGTCTTCTTCTGTATATAAATCAGGATGCAGTTCATGTGTCAGCCACAAAATGCCAAGAACAGAAGAAGGTGTAGGATAATCCCAAGGTTCGATAGGAGAAGGGAACATTTTCACTTTGCCTTCCCGCACCGCTGTTACGGCAGAAAGTGCCTTGTCCTGCAAAATATCGTCCAGAGCATATTCTGCATAGTTTACCGCAAAAATATATGCCGGATTCCATGTCAAAAGCTGTTCTCTGGAAATATTCTGCCAATAGCCTTCTGTCAGTTCGGCAGACACGTTCCGTCCCCCTGCCATAGCAATAAGGTCATTCTGATACATTTTGGATGTGCAGGTGCTGAGATAATCAGAGCCGGCTGCCAAATATACCGCAGGCTTGTCCTCGTCTTTTAAATCCTTCGTTAAATTCTTTACTTCGTCCATTTTTTCATGATAATAAGAAATCAAATCTTGGCTTCTTTCCTCTTTGCCACTTGCTTTTCCCAAAAGTGCCACACATTCCACATAGCCTTCTAATGTTTCGGGATCTACCACCAATACAGGAATCCCCAATTCCTCAAAAGCTGTCACAGAGTCTTGTAATTTTTTGGGCAAAACCACAAGGTCGGGATTTAGGGCTGCTGTCTCCTCTACATTGATGCCTTTACCAGAACCAACGGCAGGCAATTCCAAAAGCTGTGGTGCTGCGGATTTATACAAATTTCTGGTATCTGCTTTTTTCTCGATACCCACCAAATGATCTTCCATACCCAGTGCAACCAGAATTGCAGTAGAAATATAATAGGAAGAAACAATGCTGTCTGCCGGTTTTTCCAGAACCACTTCTCTGCCAATCTGGTCTGTCAGTGTAATCGATGCTGTTTCCTGTGCCTGCTGTGCTTCCTGTGTGCTTTGTTCCGTCTGCTGTGTACCACATCCTGCCATAAGTGCCACTACCAAAACACCTGTCAAAATCACGCCTACAGCACGCTGCCATATTCTTTTTTTTCTCATACCTTGTAACCTCTTTTCCTCACTCTGTCCATTTCCCTTTTCAGTTCCTCATAGATTTTTTCCGACACATTCCTGTCCAAATCAAGCAAGCAAATATCTTTTCGGCTGCGAATACGGTCAAGAAATGGTACATCTTCTTTTTTTACTACACAGAATGTCATATTTTCTCCATCTAGTATACGCTCCACCGCCTGCTGAAATCGAAAAGCCTGTCCCTCTAATCTGCCAAGCTCATCCATGATAACCAAATCTTCCTTGTTGTACACTGTATCCAAAGCAGCACAACCAAGCCGTTCAAAAGTTTCTGTAATGGGAAAACAAGTGGTTTCTCCCCACTGTACAGAAACAGGCAAATCATTTTCTATCCCCTTTGGCTTTTGCAAGCTATGCAGATAAAAGCCTTTGCGTTTTCCCTCAATGGTATAAGGCAATGTCAAAAATCCATGGCATTTTCCTTGCCATGCTTCCATAAGCCGCCGAATTAAGAAAGATTTCCCTATTCCTTTTTCACCTGTCACAAAAAAATTGCAGGGCATTTTGCTCACCCTTTCGCCATGTTGCAACTGTGCCAAATCAGACCTTTGTTGCTGCTTTCAGTATATCATGAGGTATATTCCCTTGCAATGCGAAAAACAAAATTCCCTACGAGGAAAGGCAGGAAGAATAAAATCTTTCTGCCCTCCTCTATTTATTTTTCTGTCATTTCCTTTGTCAAATCTGCTTCTGTTGCCTCTACAAAGGCAATCAAATCATCAGGTGCAAGAATAATCTGCTGTCCCCTCACCCCTGCACTGACTGCGATTTCATCAAAAAGAATTGCCGTTTCGTCAATATATGTGGGGTATTTCTTTTTCATGCCGATAGGGGAGCAGCCACCCCGAATGTATCCTGTCAGTCCCAGTAATTCTTTCACATGAATCATTTCCAATTTTTTATTTTTGGATACCTGCGACGCTTTTTTCAAATCCAACTCCATATCTACGGGAATACAAAAGACCAATATACCTGTCTTATCTCCCTTTGTCACCAGTGTTTTAAATACCTGTTCACAAGGAATGCCCACTTGTTCTGCTGCATGAATTCCGGAAAGATGCTCTTCATCATATTCATATTCTGCAGTACGATAGGCAATACCTGCCGTTTCCAACTGCCGCATGGCATTAGTTTTTGTCATGATATATTCTCCTTTCTATTTTTTACCCTGTTTTTGGCTTCTCCCATAATAAAATAAATACTGTTGGGCAAGTCCTCGATACACACCAAAACGTCTTTCCGCTTCTTCCTGCAATTCCGCAGGAGAAATCTCTGTGCCCTCAAAATATATCTCGCTCATGACCCGTCGTATCCACACATCGGCAGGAAATACTTCCCATTTGCCCAGAGAAAACAAAAGGACACAATCTGCCACTTTCTGCCCAACACCGTATATCTCCATTAACTTCTTTTGTGCCTCTTTTGCAGGGAGCTGCCGCAAATGCTCCTCTTGTATCTGCCCTTCTGCCACTTTCTTCACTGCGTCCTGCAAATACTTCCCACGAAACCCACAGCCTAGCTGCCGAAAATCCTCCTCTGTCACAAAAAGCAAATCCTCTGCTGTGGGAAAAGTGAAATCCTCCTCTCCCAAGGGACGACCATATGTTTTTGCTATCCGTTCCAAAATCCCTTGTATTCTCGGAATATGGTTATTTTGGGAAACAATAAAAGAAATAAGGGTTTCAAAAAAAGGCTGCTGCAAAATATGTATGCCCCTTCCGAAGGCAATGGCTTTTTCCATATAACTGTCTTTGGAAATTTCCGCCTGTATACTTGCATAATCCCGTTCCAAATCAAAGTAGCGATGCCAAAAGGCAAAATCTTCCGGCGAAACCGGCTCCGAAAAACAAATTCCTCCTGTTGTCTGTGCCAAAACCGCTTTTTTCTCTCCTGCAAAAACCTTGTAACGCCCTTTCTCCATCTTTTTCCAGCGAAAGCACTGCCCACATTCCAAAGTCTGCTCCAATGAAAAATGCGGACAAATGATTTCTCGCACTTCCTGTCCCATACTTCCTCCTTTTTCCGCTCTTTTCTATAAATAAAGGAAAATGGAAGCACCTCTTTTGGCAACTCCCATTCTTTCTTTTCTCTTTAATCGTCCAAAATGATAAAGCTGTAATCCTGCCCGGTTCTGGACTCAATAAAATTTCTTGCTTCGTAGTCACTTGCCACATGAAGCAACTTCCATCTGCCCTGGTCCTTGTATGCCACATATCTTGCACCATTACTTGTGACCACATAACCATAATTCTGATAAACACATTGATAGTAAATCTGGCTGCTGTCTGCCACATAGCCGGCAGACACTAAAGCCTGTACAATTTCCGCATTGCCTGCCTGTATCCCTGCTGCCACTGCACCAATACTATAGTTTGGCAACAGCTCAAAATTAAAATCGGGTAATTTTTGATTGATATGACAAGTTGCATCATACCACGTTTGGGCATTGGGATAGACAACCTCCCAGAAATTATTGTCATTTTGCAGAATATGCTGTTTCACCTCAGCGGTATTGGATTTTCCGGAAAAAGTAACCACTGCGTATTTATTGTCTTTCCAGATTTCCCGCACAAAGTATTCTTCCAGCCCGCCTTCATACAATCCCAAAAAACTGAGTATTCTGCCGTACTCTGCAGATGTAGAGGATAAACGAAGAGGCGTTCCGTGTTTTTGCCCATAGCTGTTTAAAAGTGCCGCATAGTCTTTTTGAGAAAGCATACCTGCTTTTCCCCTTGGTGACGCCAAAAGATACCTGCCATCACTTTGCTGTGCCACCGCAAAAACGCCGAAACCACTGTCTGCTTCTGACACCTCCGCCCCGGGATACTTTGCCAAATCACTGCCACGCAAAAGCAAAATATCATATTCCGATGCCGGCAATCCGCTCCCCAAATATCCACTAATCACCAATTTATCCGTTGTCATATAAATATGTTGCAGATAAGAATACATTCTGCCATTTTTGGAAATCCACCCTTGCTGCTCTCCTAATGTATCATAGTAGTGCTGTGCCGCAACGGCAATAGATTTCAAATGATTGCTCTGTGTGGTATTTTCGCTCTGCCAAAACGATTTTGCCTCCGGAACAGGCTCCGGCTTCAGAATGAGTTCGGGCAATTTACCACTGTGTTGCTTTTGATAGAGAAATGGAGGTGGCGGCAAAAGCATGGCTACCTGTTTCTTTTCTCCCGTTTTTTCTGTTCTGTCTGTAGATACAAGGTTTACCCTTGGCTTTTTTTCCTCCTGTTTCACCTCTGCCGAAAGAGGTTTTGGCATTTCTTTTTCTTCCTGCCGCAATTCATCTGCCTGAGCGGATTTCTCATCTTTTTTCTGCGTTGTACCGCATCCACTTGCCAAAAAAACACAAAGACTTGTAAACAGACAGAAATATCTGAATGTTTTACACTTCACAATACTCATCCTCTTTGTCTGCAATAGCTGTATACACGGATTCCAACTCCTGCATATGGGCTTTTACAATAGCTGTCAGCTTTTCTTCCATTTCCCCTGCTTCTTCCAAAAAAGGGAATGTCACCCGCCAAACAGGATTGATATGTTCTTCTTCTTCCTCTACGGAATCTACCCATGTTGCCAGTACGTCTGTATCATAATAATCGAAGATTGCCTCATACTCCCAGTCCTGCAATTCCTTGTCACAACTCAGTTTCAACACCGTCATCAAGCCTTGTTCCTGTTCCTGTGCATAAATTTGAAAAATGACACCTTCACTGCCTTCTATCGTATAGCATCCTAGCTCCTTATCCAAAAAACCTGTTTCTGCATCTCTCAACATCACGATAATCGCCGTTTCTTCCATAGAGCTTCTTCCTCTCTCTGTCTGTTCTTCATAAAATCTCATATTAAGAATTATACTACATTATATAAGGCTTTGCAAGGAATCTGCCCACCTCAGCAGGAAAAGCACAGAAAAAATCGGAAATAAACATAACATGACGATATTTTTATGCCATTACAGAAAACACTTTTTTCCCTCAGCTTTGATAACGGTTGATATCTGCCATGGAGATACCGGGGTGCATGGCAATATTGACTGCATTTGCAATAATGCCTGCCAAACGGTCTACAACAGCATCAACTTCCTTTGGTGTCACAAACATATTCTCCATATATGGATGCAAAAGTTCCGTAATCAAACCGTACTTTTCCTCATGCTCCATAGCACGAAGCATTTCATAAAAGGGACTGTTCTTCTCTGCCTGTACTTTCATTTCCCTCAGCATACAATCCATCGTATCATTCACCAATGTTGCCGCATCTACCACTGTAGGCACACCAATGGCAATGACAGGAATCCCAAGTGTTTCCTTGTTCAGCATTTTCCTTTGGTTGCCAACACCTGCCCCCGGTGCAAGTCCTGTATCCGAAAGCTGTATGGTGGCATTGATTCGAGATGTCTTTCGTGCCGCTAGTGCATCTATGGCAATCAGCAGCTTTGGACGAAGCCTGTCAACAATCCCCTTGACAATTTCTCCCGTTTCCATGCCTGTAATCCCCATAACACCGGGACTAATTGCTGCAACAGGACGTACTGTTTCCATAATAGTATCCGGTAGTGCTTCCTGCAAATGGCGTGTGACCAACACCTTTGAAACCACTTTGGGACCCAAAGCATCAGGCGTGATATTCCAGTTACCAAGTCCAATAACAAGAACCGTATCATGGCGTTTCAAATTCGCAAGTTCTGCTAGTTCCTTTGCCAAAACACCAATCAGTCTTTCATGACACTCAACATCGTTTTCTTTCAGTTTTTGTGCTTCTATGGTAACGTAGGTGCCTACAGGCTTTCCCATGGTATGACTGCCTTTTTTTGTGGTGATATGGACACGGGTCAATTTATATTCAGCTCCTTGGTCTTCCGTCACCTCTATGCCGTCCAAACTGCTTTCCTTTTCATCTTGCTCTTGCACTATCTCTCTGGCTTCGATTGCCAAATCGGTTCTTGGAGAAATATTTTTTTCTTTTCTCATCTGCTTTTCAACCCCTTCCTTTCTTTTCCTCTATTTTTTCCGTAATTTTCACAGATATACATTGACTTATGACACATCATCGGGTAGAATATATATGTTATATTAACCAACAGGCTGAAAGTGTGTCAAAATCGGTCTACCGTGTCGGAGGAGTATGTCCTCATTATGGTTAATTTGTAATTGTAGGAAGTAAAAAAAGCGATATTCCCCAAATATCGGAAAAGAGAATGACAAAGGAATTATATCTAGGAGGAAAAGAAATTGGCTAATATTAAATCTGCTAAAAAAAGAATTAAAGTAATCAACAAAAAAACATTGAGAAATAAAATGATTAAATCTCAGGTAAAAACAGAAATGAAGAAAGTAATTGTTGCTGTAAATGCAAGCGACAAAGAAGCTGCTTCCGCTTCACTGAAAAATGCAGTTTCTGCTATCGACAGAGCATACAGCAAGGGCATCTACCACAAAAATGCAGTTGCCAGAAAAAAATCTTCTCTGACAAAGCTGGTAAACAGCCTCTAAGAAAAATTTCAGGATGCCCCAAATGGGGTGTCCTTTTTTCAAGTAATCCATATCTATACTGACAAAGGAGGATACCCATATGACAACAGAACGTATCGAAAAAGTAGAAGAAAATCGGAAAAAAGGCTATAACTGTGCACAAGCAGTTGCCTGTGCCTACAGTGATATTTTTGGTGTAGACGAAAAAGAAGCATTCCGTTCTGTAGAATGTTTCGGCCGTGGCATGGGGGTTATGGAAGTTTGTGGTGCAGTATCCGCTATGGCATATTTGGTTGGCTTAAAGAAATCCGATGCCAATTTGGAAAATCCAAAAAGCAAGCTTTCCTGCTACAACACTTTCCAAGCCATGAGCGATGATTTCAAAGAGAAAAACCAAAGTATCATATGTAAAGAATTAAAAGGTGTGGATACCGGTGTTATGCTGCGAAGCTGTCCTGGCTGTATGCTAGATGCAGCGGAAATCGTAGAAAAACACTTAATAGAAGAATAAGCAATTCCCTGTATTGCCTATATAAAAAGACAGAAACGAGATTTCTGTCTTGAGGGTGCCGACAAAGTCGTCCCCCCTTCGTCAAAGCCTCATTTCATTCAAGGCTTTGACGAGCAGACAGAAGGATAAAGCAGAAGTTCCAATGGCAAAAAAGCCTTGAAACTTCTGCTTTTCCT